>NZ_CAWMYL010000115.1:0-415 GCF_963871815.1 Vibrio sp. L85 | reverse complement strand
TTCGAGTTATCAGGAAAAGCGCCAGATACCGCGCAACTATTGGAGTATTAACCATGGCACTACCACCGCTACCAACGGGTAGCAGCCGAAATAAAATCGAATTTTTGTATGAACACATGAACTCAGGTGAATCCGGCTCTGGTAGCGCATTGCCGATTATTCAAGGGCGATTCATGCCTAACAATGACACGGGGTGGAATGCTGACCTAGACGGCTTTTTCATTAAATACGATGCGCCGAGTTATGTTGAAGATGGGGATATGGACATTATGCCTCTCATCCGTCCCAAGCTTGAAAGTGACGGGGAGCTAGTAAGAGTGTTCTTCAATATCTCCGCAATGGCTCGCCTATCTGGCTTCCAAGGCGAATTGGGTTTTTACATTGTGCTGGCAGATGAGCAGGGCAACGTCATCAA
>NZ_CAWMYL010000114.1:0-98712 GCF_963871815.1 Vibrio sp. L85 | reverse complement strand
CAACGAGTGCCCACACAGATTGATAGGTCTATATTGTTAAAGAGCTTGCTTATCGAGAAGTTTTTCTCTCAAAGCGGAGGGGCATTCTAGCGAGATAATTGAGAGTGTCAAACACTTTTTTCAACTAATTTTTCGTAGAAGCTTTTCACCTCTCCGACCCTGCTGAAGCCTTGTGGCGCCTGCCGTGTCGATGGATGCGCATTATAGGGAGAAGATTTTCTTTGGCAATACTAAAAATGCATTTTTTCTAAAAAAACATGCCAAATGGATACTTTCTATCCAACCTTAAAATTACCCAGAAATAACACTCAGGATTTCTACAATTTACCCACAAAAAGCTGTGGATAACTACTCATCACTATCGAAGAAATAAGAAATGCGTGAACGTGGATTAAGGTATTCTTTGATTTTCTCCGGCAATTTAGACGGATGAATCGCATTAACTATCTTTATGTCCTTTGATGCAAGGTCAATGATTGGCGCTTGAGTTCTTGGAACTGCTGGGTCATAGACCAGTACATTTGGAAATAGTAAGTGGGACGCATTAACAGAGATAACCAATCCCACCATATTATTGGAGAGCTGAACCACTGTTCCCGGTGGGAACACCCCCATAAACTTAATAAGGATGTTGAGGTTCTCTTCTTTATATAAGTGTTTGCAATTCTTATAGAGGTGGGAAAGCGCCGTATATGGAATTTTTTGTTCAGCAGCAATCGAGGTGTGACATAAATTATCAAAAGCATTCGCAACGATAATCACTTGAGCGAGTTCATCAATCTCATCTCCCTTCAAACCTTCAGGATAGCCAGAGCCATCACGCAATTCATGATGTTGCGCTATCACTGTTTTTGCACTGTCAGGAAAGTCTTCAATTTGATTAGCCATATCCAAGCCATACTTAGTATGTAGCTTTAGATAATTGCTTTCTGGTTCAGTGAGTGGAACTTGCTTCCTTAATATAGCGGTTGGAATTTTGATTTTGCCCATATCATGGAACAAAGCAGCAAAAGAAAGCGCTTTAAGTTGCTCCGCTGAATACCCCTTCGCACGTCCAATCATCATCGCGATTACCGCAACATTAAGGGAGTGGAAGTAGATATCTTCAAACTCGTTTTTACCGTTCATTAAGTGCAGTGTCACATTGTCATCACACATTAACTTATCAACGATGTCATCGATCAGTTGTTGTGCCTCCCCTACTGCATCGACAGGGCGGTTGCGAATTTTGGTCATCACTGAACGCATTCTCGCAAGTGAACGCTCAAACTCTTTTTCACATTGAATGACACGGCGTCGATACGCGCTTAACTTTTCTATGCGTTTTTGCTTTTCTTTCCAAAGCTTTTGCGCTTCAAGATCTAATGTATTGTCTTGCGTTACTTCAACCTGAGGTTGATTTGCAGGTAAAGGAGACGCATCGCTTTGCTCGGGATTGAAATAAACGAACTTCACACCAAGATGACGAATCATCTCAACTTGTTCTTGGTCTTTGATTTTGAAGCTATTGAGTAGGAATGGGTGATCATTCCACTTTAGCGGAAGACGGATATGTAACCCGGGCTGAATACGATCCACTGTAAGTTTAATTGCTGCCACTTTTCCACTACTGATTCGGTTTTCCTGATAAGCCTATAATAGTAGTCAATTTTGTAAATGAATTCATCAATAAGGAGGATGTATCAAGCACCTCTGTGCATGTCGTCAACAAAGTTGCACTAACCAGGTCGATAAGAAAGGGAAACTAAGTAATTATTCGGTCGGCTTTGCGCAGCTTTAATTGTGCTTCAAATTCGGGTTGAGTCATCAATGGTTGCTCTTTTATTAAGCCTATCAACGTTTGCACCGCTACTCTGGCCATATCACTGATCGGGAAATGTACCGCTGACACAGTTGGGTACAAACTTTCACACAAATCCACACTGTCGAAGCTCACCAATGAGATTTGCTTCGGTACGGAGATACGATGCTCATGAAGAAACTGCATGGCACCCACGGTCATTTCTTCACTGCATGAGAACACTGCGGTCAAATCGGGATGCCTTCTATAAAGAGCAGCCATTGCATCGTACCCACTTTGACGACCGTAGTTTCCTTCTTCACACCAACTCTCATCGATGTCTATACCCGCCGTTTTCACTGCATCAATATAACCTCGCTTTCTCAACAAACTGTTTTGGCGTTGAGAGGGACCAGCGATGCAAACTATTTTTTGATGGCCACCAGCGATTAAATGCTCAACAGCAATTCGGCTCGCGTGATGATGGTTAAAGGTCACACAGCGTTCTTCAATGCCCTCGACATACCGATCGAGCAGTACAAATGGTGTTGGTAGTTTGGCAAGTTCTCTCAAATCATCATCAGAAAGATAACGACTATGGAGCACATAACCATCACAGCGCAAATCATTAAAACGCTGAATTGCCTCTCGCTCCCCTTCCGCTGAATGATGTCCTTGTGCCGTGATGAGGAACTTCTTGTGCATATCCAACTCAGTCTGCACTTGTTCCATCATTTCACCAAAGAACCCACCCGTGTAGTACGTCACCAAAAGGCCAACCATATTACTAGAAGAGGTCGCGAGTGAACGCGCGATTGCACTAGGGCGATAGTTGAGCTCTGCCATCGCAGCTTCGACTTTCTTTCTCGTTTTTTCTCGGAACTTCCCTTCTCCATTAATGATACGAGAAACCGTTGAGCGATTTACTCCTGCGAGTTCGGCTACATCTTTAATCCTTGCCATAATGCTGCTTAATCCAACTTCCTGTTTTGTTAATCATGACTTAGCGAAAAGTGGCTGCCAGCAAATCGTAAGGTGTATAGGGGGCGATGCTGACAGCCTTAATCATACACTGGCGACTCCACTTGAAGAAACGAGAGCAGAGTAATCCGTGATTGCCATACCATGCTGAGCAAGTTCTTGTTTAAAAACGGGAGAAGTCAGGACTTGAAGTTCCACCTCTCTTTGTTGGGCGTAGCTACTTTTCGACAATAGAGATTGGTCCGCTTCCGCCGGGTGACACATCACTTCAACTA
Organism: Vibrio sp. L85; assembly: GCF_963871815.1. Taxonomy (NCBI): domain Bacteria; kingdom Pseudomonadati; phylum Pseudomonadota; class Gammaproteobacteria; order Vibrionales; family Vibrionaceae; genus Vibrio; species Vibrio sp. L85. The sequence goes on along the minus strand of NZ_CAWMYL010000114.1, from coordinate 95,676 downwards.
CGTCATATTGAGCTTTCAAACTCAATAAATGCTTCATAATGCCTTCCAAACTAACCCCTTGATCATAGAACTCAGCAGTAAAGTAATACTTCACACTGTTCTCTATGTGGCACAAACCGCTACCACGCAAAGGTACTTTGTATTTCTGAGCAACCTTTCGAATCACCGGAAGCAGCTGTGGATGTGTATGCGCATGGTGGTGACTATCTAAATGACTTAGTGGCAGACCCAATTTAAGAAATGCTTCCACCTGGGCCACCGCTTCTTGATAGACCACCTCTTCTTCGAAATCTTGTATCTTCCATAGCTCATCGTAACTAACAAACTGAGTTTGACCACGAGTAAGATTTGGATGTCCCGTTAAAGGAATACCGGTAGTAAAACGAAGGTGCACACCAACGTTCAAATTTGGGTTCTGCTTTGCTAAATCAAGCGCGTGCCGCTCAGCATCCATTCCCACCATCATTGTTGTAGACTGAACCACACCCTGTTGATGGGCTTTGATAATTCCCTTGTTCACACCCGGAGTTAAACCGAAATCATCTGCGTTAAAGATCACTTTCATTGGTGCGGTTCCTTACTTTACAAAGTCGTCAATTTGAATTGAGGCAGATACGCGGCGTTTACTTCTAATATCTCATCCAAAATGGACTTAGCCCGTCCGATATCAGGAACAAGCGGATTATTGGTTAACGCCATTAACGCTTTTTCGTAGCTTCCTTCAACTGCAGCTTCAATAGCGAGCTGTTCATAAGCTTTGACCTGATGAAGTAGTCCTTTGATATTGCTAGACAGCTCACCAACTGCCAGCGGCTTCGCTCCCCAACTGCCGATCACTGCACTGCATTCAATCACCGCGCTATCCGGTAAGCCATTGATAGCACCATTGTTTAGCACGTTCACTACATGAATACTGTTACGATTGTTGTAAATTGCATCCACGAGATTCAACGACGCGTCAGAATAGTAAGCGCCTCCTCGCTCTTCCAATTCCTTTGGCTTGTGGTCTAAATTAGGATCTTGGTAAAGCTTAAATAATGCGCTTTCTGTTTCCATCACCTGCTCAGCACGTGTCCCTTGCTCTCCTGCACTCTGCTTTTCTTCCGCTAGCATCGCATCTGTTTGATAGAAATAACGATGATACGGACAAGGTATGGCTCCAAGCGCTTTAAGAAACGCAGGATCCCACGGCTCTTCCCATATATTTTTCATGCTGAAGTTGGCACCATCCCCAACTTTTTCCAGAACGGTTTGCGTAACGTCTTCTCCTTTCAACCAAGCCTTGAGCACCCAAACAAGATGGTTTAAACCAGCAAACTCAAGCTGAAGCTCTTTTGGCTCGCAATCCATCATTTCGGCAATCATCATCTCCATAGATACAGGAACGTTGCACAAACCTATACTTTTTACGTTGGAGTATTTACTGACCGCTTCTGATACCAAACCTGCAGGGTTAGTAAAGTTCAACATCCACGCGTGTGGAGAAAGTTCTTCAATGTCCTTACAGATATCGAGAATAACAGGAATAGTGCGCAGCGCTTTTGCAAAACCTCCGGGACCCGTGGTTTCCTGACCGATAACGTCATACTTGATTGGAATTCGCTCATCATTCGCTCGTGCCGTTAGTCCGCCAACGCGAAATTGAGTCATTACAAAATCTGCATCTTTTATCGCTTCACGACGATCAAAGCCGGCTTTGATTTCAATGTCAGCTCCTGCTTTATCAATCATCCGTTGTGCTAAGCCTTTGATGATCTCTAATTTCTCCGCACCTGATTCAATATCGACAAAGTGCATCTGCTTTACAGGCAAGAACTCCAAACGCTTAATTACCCCCTCAACAAGCTCTGGGGTATAACTGCTTCCACCACCTATAATGGCGAGTTTGATTGCATTTCTTGGCATCGTACCGTCCTTATCTCGCTGCTAACTGCTTGTTCAACGCAACGATTTCCACTGCCATTTCTTGCGCTAAGATGGTTGTCATTAAGTGGTCTTGTGCGTGTACCATAACAAGAGTCATTGGCAGTTTGCCCTCCCCCTGATCTTCTTCAATCAATTGGGTTTGAATCAGATGCGCTTTGTTAATGCACTCTTTTGCTTGAGAAAGCTTTTCCTCTGCGGCGGTAAAATCTTTCTCTCTCGATAGACGCAACGCTTCGTAGCTCAAACTCCTGGCTTCACCTGCATTACAGATAATTTCCATTACGACTAGTTCTTGTTCCATTTCTTCTCTCCGGAAATGAAGGCTGCCAAGCGACAGCCAAATCATGATTAAGCTGTCACGCCCTCGCCTGATGGCTGTTCAGCGTCTTTACTTTCTTTGCTCGTAGGTAACTCTTGTTCCATAACCTGCTTTTCAAACATCTTGAAGAACGGCAGATAAATGAAGAGATCAAGAATCAGAAGCCCAATCACCAACAGCACAGGTGAGAATGTCCAACCGCTCCCCCATGAGGCACCAATTAACGCCGGAGTCGTCCATGGCGTGGTCGCAACCCCCATACCAACAAAGCCGAGTTGTACTGCAAAGTAAGCAATGGTTGCGTTGACGATTGGTGCAAACACAAATGGAATGAATAGAATTGGGTTCATTACGACTGGGCTACCAAAAATCACAGGTTCATTAATTTGGAAAAAACCAGGTACCGCACTCATGCGACCAATACTCTTTAGGTGAGCAGAGCGGCTAAATGACATCAACATAACAAGGGCAAGCGTTGCGCCCGAACCACCAATAAAGATGTAGAAATCCCAGAATGGTTGAGTGAATACGTTTGGAATTGGTTGACCCGCGACAAACGCATCAATGTTGGCACTGATGTTGGTTAGGAAGATTGGAGACAATAAACCAACCACAATTGCGGCACCATGAATACCAGCAAACCAAAGTAGTTGACACACAAGCAATGCACCGATGATTGCTGGTAAGGTGTTGGAAGCACTGATCAATGGCTTAAACATCGCCATCACTGCATCAGGGATCAACATGTCATATTGAGTTTGAACAAAGATACTTAATGGGTACAGTGTTAGAAATACAGCCAGTACCGGAAGAAGAACTTCGAAAGAGCGAGCAATCGCAGGTGGTACTTGTTCTGGCATGCGGATAGTAATGTTGTGTTTTTTCATGAAGCGGTATAGCTCAACAGCAAAGAAGGCGCACATTACCGCTGTAAAGATCCCGGTCCCCCCCATATGTTTCATAGCAAGCGCTCCGTCTTTTGCAGGTGCAGCTACCAGCAAAAAACACATCAAAGACAATACGGCGCTGGTGATACCGTCCATCTTGTACGCTTTCGCCAAACTATAGGCGACGCCAAGCGAGACAAATATGGTCATGATGCCCATCGACATATTGAAGGGCATCATAATGGTATCGAAATGCGTGGTCGCAAAATCCAACCAAATTCGTCCTAGTGCAAACGTCGTGTCTTCAGCAAATGGTGGGAAAGCAAAAATTAAGATAAAACTACCAACAATAATAAACGGCATTGCCACAATAAATCCGTCTCTCATTGCTCTGACATGAGGCTGATTACCTACTTTCGCTGCAATTGGGGCTATATGTTTTTCGACTATTCCTATAATCGCATCATAGAGCTTCATAGAATCCATCCTTATTTTCAGACAAAAGAATCCCACACCAAATATTGATATTTAGTGGCAACTCTTATTTCTATTTAAAATTATTGAATTAGTTAATAAGTTCTAAAGCTTGCTGGAGTACTTCTTCTCCTTTCATCATCCCGTAGGCTTGTGGAGAGATTGCATCAATATTCTTACCATGTTCTTGTGCTGTTTTGCGCAACTCCTCTAACTGAAATCGCACTTGCGGACCTAACAGACAGACATCGTACTCTTTAATTGCCTCATCAAACGCATTAACTGACAGTGCATCAATCTTACACTCAAGCCCTTGCTTTTCAGCAGCTTGTTCCATTTTCTTCACTAGCATACTGGTCGACATTCCAGCACTGCAGCATAAGAGGATCTTTTTCATAGCCTTGCTCCCATTGTGTAAATTTCGAACTACAAAAACTGTAGCAAAAATAACCAACACAAAAAAGCGCAACCGGTTGCATTGAGTATGAACAAGATCTCACTTTCAATATAAAACAAAGGAGTAATTACATAAAAATAGGAATTAGACAGGAAAAGACAAAGCTAAGTATATATTTACAATTTTCATATTTATTCAATTAAAACATTAAATTAAAAACAAGAAATTTATTATCAACCTCGCTATTTAGAAGCATAAAAACCATGATAATAATCATTTGAATTTCATGTCATTAACTATTTAATCCTCTTAGTAACCTAAAACATCACAACCGTCATTGACAGATTTCTCGACACAGCTCTTATACATTGCCATCAACTAAATAAACCATTGAGACTGCTGACGTGAGCACATTAATTGAGCAATTATTTCAAGAATTAGTTACAGACCTAGGCATCGACACACTCCAGCCCAACGAAGACGGGCATTGTACTTTGATGGTTGATGAAACTCTTTTGCTAGACATCGAGTTGGACCCTAAACGTGAACGGCTGATCCTGACATCGCTAGTAGGACCATTAAGTTCCCAACAAGGCATAAAACAATTATCAAGCTTAATGCAGTTCAATAAAGCCTTATATAAAGAACTCAATATGTCTCTAAGCCTTGAAACTCACACAGCGAGTATCGTTTTGACATACAGCGTGGATGCTGGTCTTTGTACTGTGTTTGACCTAGAAAGCGCACTGTCGTGTTTCATCAGTCAAACAGAGAAATGCCGTCATTTGCTAGAGAGTACCCAAGAGGACTCGCCCCCTAAAAATAGCATGCTCAATACTGCTATCTGCGTTTAATTTTCCTCAAGAATTTATAGAGATACCGATATGGCTATACAACTACAACAGTTTCTTAGTGTTGCTAAAAATAACACTGTGGTTGCCAATCAAAACAATCAAGGAGAGGTCACTTTAAAAAGTGGTCGTTTTGAAGGCAAAACGCTTTCTCCTTTTGCAAAGCACACTCAAACTCAATCCAATCTTAACCTTCAAACCATGGGGCTCTTTCTCAACTCATTACAGAAAGAGTACGGAAGTGATATCACCTCACATCTAGCTTCTAAGTTAGATATTACCTCCGGTAGTAAGCCGTTAAGCGGAAAAGTCATCCAGACCATTGTTGGTGAGGCGAATGCCATCAGCAAGGCCATGACCGCTTTCAATGCCCAAGCCGTTCATGATTTTATTGCCTCTCCAAATGGCGCTCAAAAATTACTTGCTAACAACGACCACGAGCAATGGTTGGCTCCAAATAATGCAGCAGGAAAACAATTTGAAGGCTTACTTCACGAGGCATGCGACAAACAACACCATCAATTGACTCAACGAGAAATTGCCGAGATCGCCCAAACCGTTGTTGATGACATACATCGTCTTCCACAAGGTATTCAAGAAGACTTCAACCAAGTAGCGGATGCATTCAATCAGAAAGATCATTATCAAGTACTTCACAACCTCGATAATTGTGCGCAAAAGATCATGCTACGCGCGCAATTTGACTTAGCTGATGTCGATAAGCAAAAGCTTGGCGCTGACGACAAGAGTGGTTACCAGCAACGTATCGTGTCTGAATTAACGCAAGGCTTATCTCAGACTCAAGCCAGCGATTTACTCAACTCTATTCTTAATCATCCAACCAGCAAAGAACTGGTCCAATTGCTCAACTCTCCAGGATTCAAAATGCAAGTAATGGATGACCTAGAGCAAGCCGATATTCCACATGAAGAGCAGTTGTTAACACTGACTAAACTGTGTCGAACTGAAACACTGCTTGATGCACTAATTACAGAGTTAGATAAACGCGCACATGGTAGTGACAAAGCATCGCAACGTTTAAATGATTGGGTTAGTTACTATGGACAGGGTATTGGTGCTGGTAAGATTTCAGCATCAGATCCTGAGTTTGCTTCTGCTTTTTTGACGATGCAAGCCAATGACAACCACTTAAATCTTGACGATTGTGGGCTTACTCAAGAGCCTGTTGCTGCGCAAACCAAACAATATGTCACGCTGACTAACCCCACAGCCGTCACCAATGCACTCAAAGAAATAGCCGCAAAAGTGGATGAAAAACGCAGTGAGCAGTTTGAGAAAGACTTTGATCGTGCAACTTATCTAGTTGATGGTGCACAAATTAGTCGCAATGAAGATTCAACATTAGATGACATCAGTAAAATGCCGACAGGCGTAAGCTACTTTGCTAACCAAGAGTTGTTTGCAAGCGTCCTTATCTCTTTAATGAATGAACAAGGCATCACGCCAATAGGCGACCCAACATCCACGTTCAATTTGTACAATAAAGAAGATGGCACAATGGAACTTCATGCCCAATTGGACATGCAACTTAAAATGATGATTGGTTTAAACGAAGAGCCATTAGATCCGGATAAAAGCTCGCTGCATCTTGAGGTCAATCTAACGATAGCAGCGCACAATAGCCAAATTGATGCCAAGTTAAATGGACCAATTAACGTCGACTATCGAGCCGCTCCTCTTTAATCCCGCGTAATAAGATTCCAACAAATAACCGAGCCTCGATAGTGTCGAGGCTTTTTGTTAGCCTGAAATGCGTCAGTTTTTAGGGACATAATCCCGCTAACTACCACCTTGATCATCATGCTGGATTTGAATTCACAAACCTCAGATACAACAAAGCCCCGACTTTCGTCGAGGCTCTGTCTTGGAATATGGTACCGGTGGGCGGACTTGAACCGCCACGCCCGAAGGCAACGGATTTTGAATCCGTCGTGTATACCAATTTCACCACACCGGCATCTCTGGGCTATTGCCCTTTGATGGTTGGCATTATACGTAAGCTTTTGACCTGCGCAAGCAGAAAAACCTTAAATAACTATCGTTTGCTGATAATTTCGCCACAAAGTGTGACAAAGGAGATCTCATCTTAGCTCAGTCTGCCGTTTTGGTTTGTTGTAATACCACCATTCAGTCCTATAAACGGTTAACGGTAATATCCGAAATGTAACCATTACCGATATTAGATAGCGCACCATGAATCATCCGCGCTGCATCACCTGCGCTCATAAAACTACTAGTGTCTAAAGACTTACCACTCGTCTCCCAAAACTCAGTCGCCATACCTCCAGGATACACTGCGATAATTTTCATTGGTTTGCCTTTTAATTCCATACGAACGGATTCAATCAAACCTTTGACAGCCCACTTCACCGCACAGTAGGTCGATTCTTGTGCCTTAGGCTGTTGTGCCGCTGTCGACATCACCATCACAACATTTACCGGCTGATCTTGATAACGCTTTACCAACTCTCTTAAGACATGAATTGCTGAAGTGAGATTGTTTTCAATCAGCTTTTGAATCTCTTGTGGGTCTTGCTCGGCTAACAAACCAAAATAACCACTTCCCGCACAATGAATCAGAGTTGAAGGCACTTGAGGCAACTCATCAAACAACTTCTCGACTTGAGATGCGTCAATAAGATCGCAACTTCTTACCTTAGCTTTACTCGAGAGGTGTTGAGCAAGCGTATTTAACTTCTTTTCGCTGCGACCAGTTAACAGTGTTTCTTCGCCTTGAGCATCATACAACTTAGCTAACTGCGCCCCTAAGCCACTGCTCGCGCCTGTAATTACGATCATCTTGTACCTCTATCACGTCATTCGTAATCTTGTGTTCTAAGCAAAGTAACCCATGTTTGATGCTTTCACAGATTGCATGATAGGAAGTTTGAACTCGGTTACTTTGTTGGATAGTTGATTAGCGATAGAGTCGTATTCAAACTTGTGATTTGCCCACAATTGAAGACTCTGTGCGTTAGCTCTCTTTTCACAAGCTAATGGAATCTATATTCTGACGCACAATTTTAAAGGTAAGTGATGGAATTATGACGACTTCTACAACTCTTCCACCAGCGGGCTTTTTCCGTCGACTCGCAGCATTGTTTTACGACACGCTGATCATCCTAGCGATTGAGATGATGGCAGCAGGCGTAGTAATGGCGATTGTTTTTGCGCTTAATGCGGCAGGCTTGCTGAGTTATGGGGAATATGTGGATGCAGCAGATATGCTAGGAAAGCATCCAGTTCTAAGCCCATTGTTCACGCTGTATCTGGCTGTGGTGTGGATCTACTTCTTTGTATTCTTCTGGACCCGCGCAGGACAAACACTGGGCATGCGAGCTTGGAAAATGCAAATTCGTAACAGTAAGGATGGTGCGCCAATTACAGTTACTCAGGCTTTAATTCGTTTAGGTACGTCGGGCTTTGGTTTGGCTAACTTGACTGTGCCAATCGACCCACAAAAACGTGGCTTCCACGACATTTGGGCAAAAACCGAAGTCGTTGTCTTGCCGAAAGCAAAATAGCGAAACCGCGCAAGCAGAATAGAAAAAGGAAGGCACAGTGCCTTCCTTTTTTATGTTTATCGCTTTTGAAAACCTACAGCTTTCTTCTTAGCAAGGATACCGCAATTGCTAGGAACACTAAGCTAGGGGCTAATGCGCCGAACACTGGCGGAATGCCATATACCAAGGTCAGAGGTCCAAAGAACTCACTGGATATGTAGAAGGTAAAACCTGCAACTACCCCTGAGAGCACCCTTGCACCCATGGTGACACTACGCAATGGACCGAAAACAAACGACAACGCCATCAGCATCATTACTGCGATAGAGAGTGGTTGAGATAGCTTGCGCCAAAATGCGAGTTCATAACGCGAAGCATCTTGTTCCGAGGCTTTCAAATAGGTCACATAGTCATATAAGCCACTTAAAGAAAGCTCTTCTGGTTTCACCGTTACCACCGCCAACTTATCTGGTGCTAATGAGGTGTGCCATTCCATCTGCTCTAAATCGCGCTTGGTAATGACGTTTTCATTTTCCATATCGGTGATTTGGACATAACGCATCAACCAGTTGTTATCTTGTTGGTAGTCGACTTCTTCTGCGAAGATAACTTTGTCTAAGTTCTTATCTTCATCGAAACGCCACATGTTCAAGCCGTAGAGTTTGTCATCTTCCACTTTACCGATAAAGATGAAGTCGTTGGCATCACGAGCCCATACCCCAGCCCGCACCGACACAATACTACCGCCAGATAGAGCAAATGCACGTAGGTCACGCGCCATCTTTTGCGCCTCTGGTGCGCCCCATTGACCTAGCGTCATAACGATAAGCATTAGAGGTACTGCGGTTTTAAGTACTGATAAGCCGATATCCAACTTAGAGAAACCCGCGGCTTGCATAACCACAAGTTCAGAACTTGAAGCAAGCATGCCCAAACCAATCAAGGCTCCCAGCAGCGCCGCCATTGGGAAGAACATTTCGATATCGCGAGGAATACTCAGCAAAACAAAGTAAAGCGCGTGCATTAGGTCGTAAGCACCACGACCAACTTTACGCAACTGTTCTACGTACTTGATGATGCCCGACAAGCCGACGAAAGTCGCCAGAACCAAGGCTGTGGTAGAGATGATCGTTCTACCGATGTAAAGGTCTAAGAGTTTGAACACAGCTTACGCGAGCCTCTTCTTGCGGAATTTGTCTTTAATTCGTCGAGCTGGAACACTGTCCATCATGTTAGCCAAGATAGCGACAATCAATAACATGGCATTAATTGGCCACATACCAATAGCAGCAGGAATAGCACCATCTTCTAGCGCGGATTTCGTTGCACTAATCGCAAGGAAGTACGCCAAGTAAATCAAGATAGCCGGTCCCATTTTAGCAAAGCGTCCCTGGCGCGGGTTCACTGCCGACAAAGGAATAACCAGCATCGTTAATAGTGGAATACACACGAACAACGAGATACGCCATTGCAGCTCAGCCTGCGCTTCAGGATCTGGGTGACCAATCAAGTCTGCCGTTGGGTACGCTTCCCAATCGCGACCTTTTTGCTTCACTTCACGCTGACCAATCAAACCTTCGTACTGATCGAACTTAGTAACCATGTATTCAACACGAGTCGGCACACCTTCATAGCGCGTACCTTCATGCATTGTGATGATCTGACGTCCATCCGACAGTTCTTTTACTTCACCAGAAGAGGAAAACATCACGCTTGGTAAGATGGAATCACGCGGACGCATCTGTGCTACAAACACATTACTTAACGTGCTGTCTTTGATGTCATCAATAAAGACAACCGAAGAACCATCTGGCGTGCCTTGGAACTGACCTTTCTTCAATAAGTCGACACTGTTTTCTGCTGCGACTTGCTCATAAAGTTGCTCAACACGGTCTTGTGACCAAGGCGATAGCCATAATGCATTGAACGCTGCCACACCCGATGTGATGATCGCCAAGTACAACGCAGCTTGTACCAGGAACTTATTCCCGATACCCGTCGCGTTCATCACCACGATTTCACTTTCCGCATATAAACGACCAAATGTGATCAATATGCCGATGTACAAACTTAATGGCAGCATTAATAGCCCCATTGCTGGCATGTTTAAACCAACAACTGAGAAAATTAACCCAGCAGGAATATCCCCGTCCGAAGCATCAGCAAGAACACTGATAAACTTCTGGCTCACAAACACCAAAAAAAGCACGAAGAAAATCGCAAATTGGCTCTTGAGTGTTTCGCGGATCAAATATCTAACAATAATCACGCTGAAATTACCTATACAAAACTTGTTTTTTTGGTCGAATCACTATAGTTTCCCGTTGAACCATTTATTTTTTTAAAAATTATAAACTAGATGTTAGCGCTTAAATCAGCTCTGTTGGTAAGACCTGAGCTTAAATTCAACAAGTAAGCGATCATTATCTAACATTTAGAGCAATTTGTCTTCAGGATGTAGGAGTACGCATGGAGTTCAGTGTTAAAAGTGGCAGTCCAGAGAAACAACGTAGCGCATGTATTGTTGTTGGTGTGTTTGAACCACGTCGCCTTTCTCCAGTAGCCGAGCAACTTGATAAAATCAGTGACGGTTACATCAGTTCACTACTTCGCCGTGGTGATCTAGAGGGTAAACCTGGTCAGATGCTGCTACTGCATCAAGTACCAGGTGTTTTGTCAGAGCGCGTTCTACTCGTAGGTTGTGGTAAAGAACGTGAGCTAGGCGAGCGCCAGTACAAGGAAATCATTCAAAAGACGATCAGCACACTTAACGAAACAGGTTCTATGGAAGCAGTATGTTTCCTAACTGAACTGCACGTTAAGGGTCGTGATACTTACTGGAAAGTTCGCCAGGCAGTAGAAGCGACTAAAGATGGTCTTTACACATTCGATCAGTTCAAGAGCGTTAAGCCAGAAACTCGTCGTCCACTGCGTAAGCTAGTATTCAACGTACCAACGCGTCGTGAATTAAACCTAGGCGAGAAAGCAATCACTCACGGTCTAGCTATCGCATCTGGTGTGAAAGCATCAAAAGATCTTGGCAACATGCCACCAAACATCGCAAACCCAGCGTACCTTGCTTCTCAAGCACGTCGCCTTGCTGACGATTACGAAACTGTAACCACCAAGATCATTGGTGAGCAAGAGATGGAAAAACTGGGCATGACATCTTACCTAGCAGTAGGTCGTGGTTCGAAGAACGAATCAATGATGTCGATTATCGAATACAAAGGTAACCCAGAATCAGAAGCAAAACCTATCGTACTAGTCGGCAAAGGTCTGACGTTCGATTCAGGCGGTATCTCTCTAAAACCTGGTGAAGGTATGGATGAGATGAAGTACGACATGTGTGGTGCAGCATCTGTATTCGGTACGATGAAAGCGCTAGCGAAGCTAAACCTACCAATTAACGTTATTGGTGTTCTAGCAGGCTGTGAAAACATGCCAGGCAGCAACGCTTACCGTCCAGGTGATATCCTAACAACCATGTCAGGTCAAACCGTAGAAGTTCTAAACACGGATGCGGAAGGTCGTCTTGTTCTTTGTGACGCACTGACTTACGTAGAGCGTTTCGAACCAGACTGTGTAGTAGACGTTGCAACGCTAACTGGTGCTTGTGTTATCGCACTAGGTCACCATATTAGCGGCGTAATCTCTAACCACAACCCACTTTCTCATGAGCTAGTAAATGCTTCTGAGCAAGCAAGTGACCGTGCATGGCGTCTACCAATGGCAGACGAGTACCACGAGCAATTGAAGAGCCCGTTTGCTGATATGGCAAACATCGGTGGTCGTCCTGCTGGTACTATCACTGCGGGTTGCTTCTTGTCTAAGTTTGCTAAGAAGTACAACTGGGCACACGTCGATATCGCAGGTACTGCTTGGAAATCAGGCGCAGCGAAAGGCTCAACGGGCCGTCCTGTCTCAATGCTTGTCCAATTCCTTTTGAACCGCAGCGGCCAAGAGACAGAAGAGTAATTTCTGAACAACATCTAAAAGGGCCGCAAGGCCCTTTTTTATTACCTCGATTTTCTTGATTGAAAATCGGATTTAAGATGGTCTTAGGAAGAGACCAACGGCAAGTGAGAGAATGATGCAAACTGCAACCTTCTACATCATTAACGAAGAGAGCCCGCAAGCAACGGTGGCTGGCTTTGAAGAATACATTGTTTTTTTGGCTCAGCACTTTGCTCGCCAAGGCGCAAAAGTATACCTGAACTGCCAAGACAAACCGCACGCCGAGCAGCTCGCTGAAGCCTTTTGGCAAATTGATGCAGACAAGTTCATGGCACATAATCTTGTAGGCGAAGGACCGAAATACGCCACCAATATTGAGATCGGTCATAATGGGGTAAAACCCAATTGGAATCGTCAGCTGGTAATTAATTTGGCGGAAAATGAGACAACCTTTGCGAACAAGTTTGCTCAAGTGGTAGACTTCGTGCCTTGCGAAGAAAAAGCTAAACAGCTCGCAAGAGAAAGGTATAAAATTTACCGTCAGGCAGGTTATCAACTGCAAACGATCGAAATTCAATATCCTTAACGGTCAATCCTTATAGTTAAGCTCTCCACTCAGAGAGTTCACTTATAAAGATTGACTTAGATTCAACCATCAACGTATCCATTAAAAGAGCGCTATGGAAAAGACATACAACCCAACTTCAATCGAACAAGCTCTGTATCAGACTTGGGAAGAGAAAGGCTACTTTAAGCCACACGGTGACACTACTAAAGAATCATACAGCATCATGATCCCGCCACCGAACGTCACTGGTAGCCTACACATGGGCCACGCGTTCCAAGATACGATCATGGATACGCTTATCCGTTGTGAGCGCATGAAGGGTAAAAACACTCTTTGGCAAGTAGGTACGGACCACGCAGGTATCGCAACTCAGATGGTTGTTGAGCGTAAGATCGCTGCAGAAGAAGGCAAAACAAAACACGATTACGGTCGTGAAGCTTTCATCGACAAAATCTGGGAATGGAAAGGCGAATCTGGCGGCACTATCACTAAGCAGCTTCGTCGTCTTGGCGCATCTGTAGACTGGGATCGTGAGCGCTTTACGATGGACGATGGTCTATCTAACGCTGTTCAAGAAGTGTTCGTACGTCTATACGAAGACGACCTAATCTACCGCGGTAAGCGTCTAGTTAACTGGGATCCAAAGCTACACACTGCGATTTCAGATCTAGAAGTAGAGAACAAAGACACTAAAGGCAACATGTGGCACTTCCGCTACCCACTAGCAGATGGCGTTAAAACAGCAGATGGCAAAGACTACATCGTTGTTGCAACGACTCGTCCAGAGACTATGCTAGGCGATACTGGTGTTGCAGTTAACCCGGAAGATCCACGTTACAAAGATCTTATCGGTAAAGAAATCATCCTTCCTATCGTTGATCGTCGCATCCCAATCGTGGGCGATGAGCACGCAGATATGGAAAAAGGTACTGGCTGTGTGAAAATCACACCTGCGCACGACTTCAACGACTACGAAGTTGGTAAGCGCCACCAGCTACCAATGATCAACATTCTGACTTTCGACGCGAACATCCGTGACGCTTCTGAAGTATTCAACACCAACGGCGAAGCAAGCGACGCTTACAGCACTGAGCTACCAGCTAAGTACCACGGTATGGAACGTTTTGCTGCTCGTAAAGCTATCGTTGCTGAATTCGACGAGCTAGGTCTACTTGAAGAAGTGAAAGATCACGATCTACAAGTTCCTTACGGCGACCGTGGTGGCGTGGTTATCGAACCAATGCTAACTGACCAATGGTACGTACGTACTGCGCCTCTAGCGAAAACAGCGGTTGAAGCAGTAGAAAACGGCGACATCCAATTCGTTCCTAAGCAATACGAAAACATGTACTTCTCTTGGATGCGTGACGTTCAAGACTGGTGTATCTCTCGTCAGCTATGGTGGGGTCACCGCATCCCAGCTTGGTACGACAACCAAGGTAATGTTTACGTAGGTCGTGACGAAGAAGAAGTTCGTAAGAACAACAACCTAGAGTCAGTTATTGAACTTCACCAAGATGAAGACGTACTGGATACATGGTTCTCTTCTGCACTATGGACGTTCGGTACTCAAGGTTGGCCAGAGCAAACTGACGATTTGAAAGTATTCCACCCTTCAGACGTACTAGTAACTGGTTTCGACATCATCTTCTTCTGGGTTGCGCGCATGATCATGATGACCATGCACTTCGTGAAAGACGAAAACGGCAAACCACAAGTACCATTTAAGACAGTTTACGTTACTGGTCTAATCCGTGACGAAAACGGCGACAAGATGTCTAAGTCGAAAGGTAACGTACTTGACCCAATCGACATGATCGATGGTATCGACCTAGAGTCTCTAGTAGAGAAGCGTTGTGGCAACATGATGCAGCCTCAGCTAGCGAAGAAGATCGAGAAGAACACTCGTAAGACGTTTGAAAACGGTATCGAAGCATACGGTACAGACGCACTACGTTTCACTCTTGCAGCAATGGCATCAACAGGTCGCGATATCAACTGGGATATGAAGCGTCTTGAGGGTTACCGTAACTTCTGTAACAAACTATGGAACGCAAGCCGTTACGTAATGATGAACACAGAAGAGCAAGATTGTGGCTTCAACGGTGGTGAGATTGAATACTCACTAGCGGACAAGTGGATCGAGTCTCAGTTTGAACTTGCAGCGAAAGCGTTCAACAACCATATCGACAACTTCCGTCTAGATATGGCGTCTAACACGCTTTACGAATTCATCTGGAACCAATTCTGTGACTGGTACCTAGAGCTAACTAAACCAGTTCTATGGAAAGGTACTGAAGCGCAACAGCGTGGTACTCGCCGTACACTAATCACGGTTCTTGAGAAGACTCTACGTCTAGCTCACCCAGTGATTCCTTACATCACTGAAACTATCTGGCAAAGCATCAAGCCACTAGTTGAAGGTGTAGAAGGCGAGACAATCATGCTTCAAGCACTGCCTCAATTCGACGAAGCAAACTTCAACCAAGAAGCGCTAGACGATATTGAATGGGTGAAAGCGTTCATTACCAGCATCCGTAACCTACGTGCTGAATACGACATCAACCCAGGTAAGCCGCTTGACGTTATGCTGAAAGCTGCAAACGCAGAAGACGCAGCGCGTCTAGAAGCAAACAAACAAGTACTGATGTCTCTAGCGAAACTAGAATCTGTACGCGTACTTGCTGCTGACGAAGAAACGTCAGCGTGTGCGACAGCATTGGTTGCTAAGTCTGAGCTGATGATCCCAATGGCGGGTCTGATCGACAAAGACGCTGAGCTTGCTCGTCTAGATGGCGAAATCAAGAAAACTCACGGCGAAATCAAGCGTATCGAAGGCAAACTAGGTAACGAAGGCTTCGTAGCGAAAGCACCTGAAGCGGTTGTTGCTAAAGAGCGTGAGAAGCTTGAAGGCTACAAAGAGACACTAGCTAAGCTAGAAGAGCAGAAGACAACGATCGCTGCACTTTAATCGCTAAAGGCTAGAACAAAAAGAATCAAAGGGTTGGTGTGAAAGCATCAACCCTTTTTGCATTTTATCGCTAGGAAAGCTTTCAAAGATATCCACTCTTCTCTCCTACTCTTCCTCCTATTTAATAGTTTTTACCTATCAAACTAATCTTAACTGACCATTAGATTTAATGATAATAATTCTCAATAATAGACCTATCGAAACAACACAACGATTGAGTAATTATCATGAAAAAGACACTAACCTTTGCAGCACTCCATTTTACTATCGCGTTTAGTGTCGCTTACGTGCTTACTGGCGACATTCTAATTGGTAGTTTAATTGCCATGATTGAGCCTTCAGTGAACACCGTCGCTTTCTACTTTCATGAAAAGGCATGGGCAAAAGTCCCAGCGCTTAAAGCTCGTCAGTGGATGACCAAATTAAAAACCGCAAGCTTTGCCACTATCCACTTCAGTGTTGCGTTTAGCGTGGTTTACTTACTAACAGGTGATGCGTTTGTCGGCGGTATTATGGCGATGCTAGAGCCAAGCTTGAACACAGTGGCTTACTACTTCCACGAGAAAGTATGGATGCGTAAATCAGATAACCAAGCACCACAATTTTGTCTACACCAACACGCTTAAACATGGAGGCTCAATACGCCTCCTAACGAGCAAAATGACATTTACCATTGACAAAGTTGCGCACCGCAATTAATTTAATTGCGGTGCGCAACTTTATTTTCAGAGGTAAGTGATAATGAATGCTCGTCAACTCCGACACTACTCCCGTCAAGCCGTCCGATTGCTTGGCATGCTCGATAAACAATGCGGCGATGTCGCTCTCACTCCAGTACAAGCGCACGCCTTAGGTGAAATCCAGCTGCAGCCGTTAACCATCAATCAATTGGCACAGCAACTTAATGTCGACAAGTCCAATGCGAGCCGAACCGTTACTGGTCTGATTAAATTAGGCTTGGTTGAGAGCATCGAAAACCCAAAAGACAAACGTAGCCAACTTGTCGCGCTTACAGAACAAGGGCAACAGGCGTTATCGCAACTAGACCAGCAGCAAAACAGCTTCTTTGAACAACTGCTTACCCAACTCGATGACAGCGAGCAAGAGCAACTCAAACTTGGTCTAGAGACTTACCTAAAAGGGCTAACGAAAGTGTGCCAGGCTGAGGAATACGTTCTTCGACCTCTTACCAAAGCAGATAACTCGCAAGTTGCGGACGTGATTCGTAAAGTCTCTGCAGAATACGGTTTAACCGCAGATAAAGGTTATGGTGTGGCAGATCCAACGCTTGATGACATGTACTCGGTTTACGATCAACAAGGCGCAGCCTACTGGGTAGTAGAGTACCAAGGCGAGATTGTGGGTGGCGGCGGCTTTGCACCTTTAGCTGGTGAGCCAAATGTGTGTGAGCTGCAAAAGATGTACTTCTTACCTCAAACACGAGGGCACGGCTTAGCTAAACGCATCGTCGCATTGAGCTTACAGCTAGCGAAACAGTTTGGGTATCAGCAGTGCTATTTAGAAACGACAGAATGTCTAAGAGAAGCGGTAGGTTTGTATGAAAAGCTAGGCTTTGAGCATCTCGATGCCCCGCTAGGACAAACAGGGCATGATGCATGTGAAGTCGTGATGCTTAAGACGTTATAGCGTTTTATCCCCAAACTTAAAGTACAAGATGGGTAACACAGAGCTCTTGGCTAAGCGCCACTGTAAATGCTTGGCGTTGCCCATCCAACTCCACCACGAGTTCGTAGAGATCTTTTGGATCGGGATCGTTAAGATCGGCATACTTTGGCGCTTCAATCTGGAATAAAGCACTCGCATGATCCGCTCGGACATCAATAGGAATATGGTAAGTCATGCCATTAAACTTAACCGATGCCGATACTAGACCCGGCGCAAAAGTTTGATAGTACAAGTCTACTTTAAACTCACAACCACCACCATGGTGCCAAATCTGCTCGGTTGCTACACGGTCTAAACGCACATTGCGAATAAACTGCAGATACGGCTCTTGCCATACCCCCAAGCGCTCATCACTCTTTTGATATTCATGATCCGCAAGTGAGCACAACTCTGGTTTATCCTCATCCAGCAGAAGATCTTCTTCTTCCTCAAGGAACAGGATCTCAAAACGGTTACGCCCCATCTGCATGAACGGACGAATGTCTTTTTTGTACATGCTTTGTGAACAGTCACAGTCGAACAATGCTACCCCGTTTAAACGCACTTCTGCATGGTAATCCACACCACCCAACACCATTTCTACCGCAGGGAATGCCATCATGGATTCGTCCACTTCAATGTCGTGCATCAGGTGCCACTCTTGCTGACGAATCGCTTCTTCAGTCAGTTCAGCAGGCAATACCTGACTCAAAGGAGCAGGGAAAGTAATGTCATCCTGTGGGATAGAAAGGTCCGTCAGTGGAGAGACTTGCCATAAACCGGCGAGTGAGAGTTGCATATACACCTTGAGCTAGATCAATTTTCACGCATTATATACACAACTAACTTAGGGTTACAGGCTATAAGCAGACAAACTCAATGAGAATTATTTATCGTCATCGGCGGTTATCATTTTCAAGGCACAAAAAAGCCAGCGATAAACGCTGGCTTCTTAGATTGAATAAGAGGATTACTCTTCGTCTTCATCATCTTCTTCAGGGTAAAGCGCATCTTCGCCTTCGTAGTAAGTACCCCAACCGTCGTAAATGATGTCGTATTTTTCTGCAAGATGAACCAGTTTCTCAACTTGTGCATCAATCGCTTCTGCGTTTAGTGCAGATTCCATTGTTGCATCACAGCAAAGCAGTTTGTTGCCGTCTTCATCTTCTGTTTCTTCAGCTTCAAGAACTTCAAAGCCCATCTTGAACGCTTCAACAACCGCTTTCTCTAGCGTGTCGAAGTCTTCAGCAAATAGGTGGTGCTCGATTTCGTATAGTGAATCTGGATCGCTGCCGTCTTCTAGCAATGCTGCAATGATATCGCGAGTCTCTTCCTTTTGAATCTCAATTAATTCTTCTACTGATAGATATTCATCTTCGTGAGACATGTTTTGGCTCCAGATTAGTTACTTGATGGAAACACTATACTCTAAACTGAGTACGTTAATGCGGTGAAATATGGCACGGATTGCGATGAAAAGCCACAAACAAACACCAAACTGCGGTGATTCTTGATGATAATTTTTGCTCGCAAATCTAAACCCCGCTCACAGAAACAAAAAATTAACAAAAACGACTAATCTTTAATATTCAGAAGATCCTAATTGAACCTAAGACGAGTAATTTTAGACATGTTTGCGTGTTTATGATCTTGGAGTGAATACAGCAACGACTCGGTAATTCTGACCTAACGAATAAAAGAAAGCTAAAAACTGCATATTTCAGAATGGTTATGCACGTTTTATGCACTTTTGATGTATGAGTTCTTTCTCAAACGAAAAAGAATAAAAACGCACTTTTTAAAACTCATGAACAAACAACAAAGTATAGAATTAAAATACATCATGAAACCATTTACGAAATATAACGCCAAAAAACGATATTTTTGCAAAATATAATCAAAGTTCTAGGACTTGCATCTTTGCACCAAGCTTGTCATAACTAACGGCTGGAATATTTGTAAGGATGCAAAATGAGTAAGCTGTACGTTGGATCAGAAGTTGGTCAACTAAGACGAGTTCTATTAAATCGCCCAGAGCGCGCCCTCACCCACCTAACGCCATCGAACTGCCATGAGCTACTGTTTGATGACGTATTAGCGGTCGAAGCAGCTGGTGAAGAACACGATGCGTTTGCGCGCACACTGCGTGAACAAGATGTCGAAGTACTACTGCTTCATGATCTGCTGGTTGAAACCCTTGCGGTTCCAGAAGCAAAACAATGGTTGTTGAATACTCAGATCTCTGACTTCCGTTACGGTCCGACTTTCGCTCGTGATTTGCGTCAGTACTTCGCAGAGATGGACGATGAGCACTTAGCAAGCATTCTTCTTGGCGGCTTGGCTTACTCCGAACTGCCAATCAAGTCTTCATCAATGTTGCCAAAGATGAAGCGCCCACTGGATTTCGTGATCGAGCCTCTGCCTAACCACCTCTTTACCCGTGACACGTCATGCTGGGTATACGGCGGCGTTTCTCTTAACCCAATGATGATGCCTGCACGTCAACGCGAGACCAACCATCTGCGCGCCATTTACCGCTGGCACCCAACCTTCGCGGGTCAAGACTTCATTAACTACTTTGGTGATGAAGACCAGCACTACGACAATGCCAACGTAGAAGGTGGTGATGTACTGGTTATCGGTAAAGGTGCAGTTCTAATTGGTATGTCTGAGCGCACAACCCCGCAAGGTGTCGAAAACTTAGCGGCAAGCCTGTTTAAGTCTGGTCAAGCGAAAGAAGTGATTGCTATCGATCTACCAAAACACCGCTCGTGCATGCACCTTGATACGGTCATGACGCACATGGATGTAGACACTTTCTCGGTATACCCAGAGATCATGCGCAAAGACTTAGACACATGGCGCCTAACACCTAAAGGCAACGGTGAAATGCATGTCGAAGCGTCACACAACTATCTGCACGCCATTGAATCGGCACTTGGCTTAGACCAATTGAAGATCATCACAACCGGTGGTGACAGCTACGAAGCTGAGCGAGAGCAATGGAACGATGCCAACAACGTACTGACGGTGAAACCTGGTGTTGTGATTGGCTACGAGCGTAACGTCTACACTAACGAGAAGTACGACAAAGCTGGCATTGAAGTCCTGACTATCCCGGGTAACGAGCTTGGTCGCGGTCGTGGTGGTGCACGTTGTATGAGCTGCCCAATCGAACGTGACGATATTTGAGAAACCTCTCCCACCAAATAAAACCAATTGAGACTAAGGTTGATGTGAATGCATCAACCTTTTTTGTTTTTAATTAAAATAATTATTCACAATAAAAGCATTTATATGTTTTAATGCTTTTATTCTTTATCAACCAAACGACCTAAAGGACGAGCTATGGCTTTCAATCTACGTAATCGCAACTTTTTGAAGCTATTGGACTTCTCAACTAAAGAGATCCAGTTTTTGCTCGAACTGTCTGCAGAGCTGAAAAAAGCTAAATATGCAGGAACAGAGCAGAAGAAACTTCAAGGTAAAAACATCGCACTAATCTTTGAGAAATCTTCTACTCGTACCCGATGTGCGTTTGAAGTCGCGGCCTTTGACCAAGGCGCTCAAGTCTCTTACATCGGTCCTTCTGGCTCACAGATCGGTCATAAAGAATCAATGAAAGATACCGCTCGTGTTCTTGGTCGTATGTACGACGGGATTGAATACCGTGGCTTTGGTCAATCCATTGTTGAAGAGCTTGGTACTTATGCTGGTGTACCTGTCTGGAATGGTTTAACGGATGAGTTCCACCCAACCCAAATCCTTGCAGACTTCCTGACCATGCAAGAGCACGGACGTGGGAAACAACTGCATGAGATGACGTTTGCTTACCTTGGTGATGCTCGCAATAACATGGGTAATTCACTCATGGTTGGCGCAGCAAAAATGGGCATGGACATCCGCCTTGTAGCGCCAAAAGCGTTCTGGCCAGAAGAAGCATTAGTGGCAACTTGCCAAGAAATTGCCCAACAAACCGGCGCTAAAATCACGCTGACTGAGAACGTTGAAGAAGGCGTTAAAGGTTGTGACTTCTTATACACCGACGTTTGGGTGTCGATGGGTGAGTCGGCTGAAGCTTGGGATGAGCGTGTTGCGCTGATGACACCTTACCAAATCAATATGGATGTGATTAAGCAAACGGGTAACCCTCATGTGAAGTTCATGCACTGCCTGCCAGCTTTCCACAACGATGAAACTACTGTGGGTAAAGAGGTCGCGGAGAAATACGGTATGAAAGGGCTTGAAGTAACCGAAGAGGTGTTTGAATCTGAATACTCTATCGTATTCGACGAAGCCGAAAACCGCATGCACACGATTAAAGCCGTGATGGTGGCAACCTTAGGCAGCTAAACCAAAGCATTAAAAATGGTAACAAAAACCATGATGTAATCGCTTGCGCTCACGAAAGTTAAGCGTATAATGCTCGGCAATTTGTCTGAGGATTACGAAATGACCACGCCGATTGCTGACGTAAAAACGCGATTTGCTCTAGCTAAGCGACTACGCTTACGTGCTGTTATTTTCGTTAATTCTATTGAATTTTAAAACCTCCCCAATTGGGGAGGTTTTTTTATGCCTAAAATTCCATCGCGGTGAATTTTGGGGATAGTCACCACTGTTATAGGGAAGAAGATCATGGCGAACTCGCTTTACCAGAAGCACATCATCTCTATTCCAGAGCTTTCACGTGAAGAACTGGAACTGATTGTAGAAACTGCAGGTCAGCTAAAAAAAGAACCTCGTCCAGAACTGATTAAAAACAAGGTTGTAGCAAGCTGTTTCTTTGAGCCATCCACACGTACTCGCCTGTCATTCGAGACAGCAATTCAACGTATCGGTGGCGATGTTATTGGTTTTGATAACGGTGGTAACACCTCTCTGGCGAAAAAAGGCGAGACGCTATCTGACTCAGTTCAAGTGATCTCTTCTTACGTCGATGCATTCGTGATGCGCCACCCTCAAGAAGGCGCAGCGCGCTTAGCCTCAGAGTTCTCTAACGGCGTACCCGTTATCAACGCAGGTGACGGCGCAAACCAACACCCAACGCAAACGCTACTCGACCTATACACCATCGCGGAAACGCAAGGTCGTCTAGACAACCTAAACGTTGCGTTTGTTGGTGACCTAAAATACGGTCGCACCGTGCACTCGTTGACTCAAGCATTGGCAAAGTTCAATAACATTCGCTTCTTCTTTGTTGCACCAGAAGCACTCGCAATGCCAGATTACATCTGTGAAGAGCTAGATGAAGCAGGCATTCAATACAGCCTACACACAGACATGGAAAGCGTGATTCCTGAGCTCGACATTCTGTACATGACTCGCGTACAAAAAGAGCGCTTTGATGAATCCGAATACGCGCACATCAAATCAGCTTACATCCTAACGGCGGCACTACTAGAAGGTGCACGTGAAAACTTGAAAGTACTGCACCCACTGCCACGCGTGGATGAAATCACCACAGACGTCGACGTCACACCACACGCTTACTACTTCCAACAAGCAGAAAACGGCGTTTACGCGCGCCAAGCGTTGTTGGCACTGGTTCTTAACGAAACACTGTAATCGAGGGAGAAAAAGACATGGCTAAAGAAACTCAATTGCAGGTTGAAGCAATCAAAAACGGCACAGTAATCGACCACATCCCAGCACAAATTGGTATCAAAGTGTTGAAGCTGTTCGATATGCACAACTCTTCTCAACGTGTCACCATCGGTCTGAATCTGCCTTCATCTGCACTCGGTCATAAAGACCTACTCAAGATTGAAAACGTGTTCATCAACGAAGAGCAGGCA
Organism: Vibrio sp. L85; assembly: GCF_963871815.1. Lineage (NCBI taxonomy): Bacteria > Pseudomonadati > Pseudomonadota > Gammaproteobacteria > Vibrionales > Vibrionaceae > Vibrio > Vibrio sp. L85. Next base: position 72,339 of record NZ_CAWMYL010000114.1, on the reverse strand, counting down.
AGTAAACTAGCACTGTACGCACCACACGCGACCGTTAACCAAATCGAAAACTACGAAGTAGTGAAGAAGCTAGCGCTAGAACTCCCTGAGCGAATCAACAACGTGTTTGAGTGTCCGAACAGCAACTGTATTACACACAACGAACCGGTTGCGAGCAGCTTCCAGGTGTTCGAGAAGAAGGAAGAAATCCGTCTGAAGTGTAAATACTGTGAGAAAGTTTTCGCACGTGAGATCGTAACTGAGCGTTAATTTTCTGCTCCGATTCTTGCTAATGATAAATTGACTGATACCCCGCCAATGCGGGGTATTTTGCACTTTACGTGCTTCATGTTTAAAGGCACACTGCTTATTCTTAAGAACACTCAAGATGTTTGAGTAAACTCTTTATTCCCCTAAACAGATGGAACAATTCAAATGACGAAAGTACTTCACACTGAGTCTGCACCAGCAGCAATCGGTCCTTACGTTCAAGGCGTAGATCTAGGCAACATGGTTCTAACTTCTGGCCAAATCCCAGTAAACCCAGCGACAGGTGAAGTGTCTGCAGACATCGCAGAGCAAGCTCGTCAATCTCTAGAGAACGTAAAAGCAGTTGTGGAAGCATCAGGTCTTAAGGTTACTGATATCGTTAAAATGACAGTATTCGTGAAAGACCTAAACGACTTCGGTACTGTGAACGAAGTTTACGGCAAGTTTTTCGATGAGCACGAAGTAGCAAACTACCCTGCACGTTCTTGTGTAGAAGTCGCTCGTCTGCCTAAAGATGTCGGTATCGAGATTGAAGCAATCGCAGTTCGCAAATAATTGCCCTTGCTGACAAACATAAAAAACGGGTAGCTCAAGCTACCCGTTTTTTATTGTCTTTTTGCGATGATATCGCCGTAGAACTCAAGCTGCGTTGCGCTGTTTCACTTCTTCATCCAAGGCTTCCAGTTTCGCTTTCATCTCTTCACGACAAACATTAGCTAACTCACGTACGCCCTCTTTGCCGTAACCTTCCGTGCTTACTGGAGGTAACATTTCAATGATCACATGACCATTGTTCCAACGGTTCAGTTTAATGTGACCTGTAGAGCTGCACACGATTGGAATGATTGGCACTTCTGCACCGATAGCTGCATGGAATGCACCAGTTTTAAATGGCAGTAAACCACGACCACGTGAACGTGTACCTTCAGGGAACATCCACACTGAAACGTCGCTGTTTTTGATGCTGTCTACAACTTGGTCGATAGTACCTTTTGCTTTAGAGCGGTTTGCACGATCAATCAAGATGTTACCTGTTAGCCAGTAAAGCTGACCAAACAAAGGCATCCACGCAAGACTCTTCTTACCTACCGTTACTACCTTAGGTGTAACAGCTGAAGATACAGTGAAAAGGTCCCAGTTGTTCTGGTGGTTAGCAATGTAAACATGCTGACCGCGAGAATACGCATCTTCCGGAATACGCAATTCTAGCTTGATACCAAATACACGTGACATTTTGCCGAATAGACGACCGAACGTGAAAACGTGCTTAGGGTTTCTAGGGCTAAGTAGGCAGTAACCACAACCACCAATAAACATCACAATTGCGAAAATTGCGACAGCAAATACACGTAACAGTGCAATCATTGTTGTTCTCCAAGAACCGGCTTTGCGCCAGCTACAGCTATTATTGTCTCTTTGAACATAGTCATGAACTATGAAAGAAAACGCGATATAAAAAAGCCGAAACCTACGTTTCGGCTCTCTTCATATCTAGGTCAACTGCGATGCAGTTTAACCCGCCTCACTTACGCGCTCAATATTTGCGCCAAGTGCAGACAGTTTATTTTCGATTTTGTCGTAACCACGGTCGATGTGGTAGATACGGTCAACGATGGTTTCGCCTTTCGCGATACAACCAGCAATCACCAAACTTGCCGAAGCTCGTAAGTCAGTTGCCATCACTTGTGCACCACTTAAAGAATCTACATCACCGCAAATTACTGTGTTACCTTCAATTTCCGCTTTCGCGCCCATGCGCATCAATTCAGGCACGTGCATGAAACGGTTTTCAAAGATAGTTTCAGTGATCACGCCGCCACCTTTCGCCATCATGTTTAACAGCGTAAATTGTGCTTGCATGTCCGTTGGAAAACCTGGATGTGGTGCAGTACGAATGCTCACAGCTTTCAGCTCGCGATCTGTCATATCAACAGAGATCCAATCTTCACCAGTTTCTACCAACGCGCCCGCTTCTTCTAGCTTAGCCAGTACCGCTTCTAACAGGTGACCATTGGTGTTGCGACATACCACTTTACCGCCAGACACGGCAGCTGCAACTAGGAATGTACCTGTTTCGATACGGTCAGCCACAACGCTATGTTTGCCGCCACCTAAGCGCTCAACACCTTCAATAGTGATGGTGTCAGTACCTGCTCCAGAGATTTTCGCGCCAAGTTTGTTTAGGAAGTCAGCCGTATCAACAATTTCAGGTTCACGCGCCGCGTTGTCTAGTGTTGTCGTACCTTCAGCAAGTGCTGCTGCACACATGATAGTGATGGTTGCACCAACACTCACTTTGTCCATCACGATGTGCGCGCCTTTAAGGCGACCATCGACTTCTGCTTTAACGTAACCATCTTCAAGAGTGATGGTCGCGCCAAGCTGTTCTAGACCAGTAATGTGTAGATCAACAGGACGAGCACCGATAGCACAACCGCCAGGTAGAGACACCTGACCTTGACCAAAGCGCGCGACAAGAGGACCAAGCGCCCAAATAGAAGCACGCATGGTTTTTACTAAATCATAAGGAGCGCAGTATTCATTAATGCTGCTTGGATCGACATGAACGGAACCATTACGACTTACTTTTGCGCCTAGACGCTTTAGTAGTTCCATGGTTGTGTCGATATCACGAAGGTGTGGCACGTTTGCCACTTCTACTGGCTCTTCCGCCAAGATAGACGCAAATAAAATCGGCAGTGCTGCGTTTTTTGCACCTGAAATGGTCACTTCACCAACCAGTGGTTTATCTGACCCAATAACTCGAAACTTTTCCATCAATAAACCTTAAAGCGACATTAGCTTCTTATCACGAGCCCACTCTTCTGGAGTGAACGCTTTGATTGATAGCGCGTGAATGTCGTTACGCTGGATGTAATCCATCAGAGGACCGTAAATTAACTGCTGCTTCTTAACGCGGCTCATTCCATCGAAACAAGCATCAACAGCAACCACTTCATAGTGGCTCCCTTCACCTTTTACATGCACTTCTTGAAGGTTTAGTGCTTCTTCTAGTAACTGTTGTACTTTTGCGCTATCCACAATTTACCCCTGATAATTCTGTATATGTTTGGCCACTAAAGATTCAACGTTGCTCAATTGAAACAAAGTGCGCAATTGCGCTGGCACGAAACTGAGCATTATATGACAGTTTTGCTTTTTTGCATGCTCTAATAAGTGGATTAACATCACCATTCCCGCAGAGTCGATGCGTTCAATCTCTTGGAGTGAGCATTCTAGCTCGGTTTGAGAAGGTCGCCATTGCTGTGCCACCGCCCACAAAAACGGCACCGAATCGCGATCCAGCGCCCCTGTAAGCTTAAGAATGTCTGCCTGTAAATGCCACTGAGAATGAGACTGTGCCATTACTTTGCTGCCTCGAAGCGAATTGGCTGTGCAGCCAGTTTCTCTAAATCTTTAGCGACCGCAAGAATACCTTCTTGGCGAATTTGTGTATTCCACTCCGATTGTTTGCTTGATAGTAGGCTAATACCCTCAGCCACCATATCGAATGCTAACCACTCACCGGTCTTCTTATCTTTGCGCAGTTTAAATTCAAGTTTGATATTTGGACGCGGTGCGTCGATGATTTCAACCTTGACGCTAGTAATGCGCTTAGAAGGATCCAGTTTTGGCTCCGGACCAAACTCAATTTGTTGATCCGTATATTGCGTTAATACTTGCGCGTATGACGTCACCAAGTAAGCACGAAATGCTGTGATGAATTCACCCACATCTTCACGCTTCGCCCCTTTTAGGTTTGGACCAAGCAGTTTCAATGCCGCATAGCGATCGTTGACATAAGGCATAAGCTCTTCTTCAACGATGGTTTTTAGTAAGTTTGGATCTTTTTTGATTTGCGGTTGCTCCGCTTTGAGACGCTCAAACGTCACTTCTGCAACCTGCTTCATCATATGGTATGGCTGAGTTTTATCTACTTCAGCAGCAACGGCTCCAAATGCAGTAAATGCTGCTAAGAAAGAAAGTAATAGTCTAGAAAACATGGATTATTCCTTACTCGTGTCACCAGAATCGCCTGAGCCACCAATGCTGTATAGAACCTGACCGATCAGGTCTTCTAGTACCAATGCAGATTTGGTGTCTTCGATGGTGTCACCATCAACAAGCATTTCTTCATCATCAAAAACAAAGCCCGGTACCAAGCCAATGTACTGCTCACCAATCAATCCAGATGTCAAAATTTGCACGCTAGAAGTTTCTGGGAATTGGTTATATTGGCTGTTAATCGACAAGCTCACTACAGGTAATAGGCTATCAGGGTTAAGTGTAATGTTACTTACACGACCGATAACAACGCCACCTACTTTCACAGGAGAACGTACTTTCAAGCTACCAATATTATCGAACTCGGCTTTCAGGGTGTAAGTATTGCCAGAGCCAATGCTTTTTACGTCAGCAACCTGAAAAATCATCACAAGAATCGCGCAAATTCCTGCTAATACAAAGCTGCCAACCCATAATTCTGTTTTACGTGTTTGTTGCATGATTAATTCCCAAACATCAATGCGGTCAGTACAAAGTCTAGTCCCAGTACTGCTAAAGAAGAATGCACAACAGTGCGCGTCGTTGCTCGGCTGATCCCTTCCGAAGTTGGAATAGCGTCATAGCCATTAAATAGAGCGATCCAAGTAACGGTAATCGCGAACACAATACATTTGATCATGCTGTTACCGATGTCTTGACCTAATTCCACTGAAGATTGCATCGCAGCCCAGAAGCTGCCGTGGTCTACGCCTTTCCAATCCACACCAACAAGCTGAGCGCCCCAGATACCAACTGCCATAAAGATCATAGCTAATAATGGCATTGAGATAGCCCCAGCCCAAAAACGTGGTGCGATGACACGTTTTAGTGGATCCACAGCCATCATTTCCATGCTTGAAAGCTGCTCCGTTGCCTTCATCAACCCAATTTCTGCAGTCAGTGCTGAGCCAGCGCGACCAGCAAACAATAACGCAGTTACTACTGGTCCTAACTCACGTAGTAGCGAAAGAGCGACCATTTGACCCAGGCTGCCTTCTGCTCCGTAATCCACCAGCACAACATAACCTTGCAAGCTAAGCACCATGCCGATGAACAAGCCAGAAACGACAATGATCGCCAGCGATTGCACACCTACGGAATAAAGCTGTTTAATCAACAGAGGAAAATTCTTGATTGGCTGAGGTCGAGTCACTAATGCGCCAACAAGCATCAAGGTCGCACGACCAAAGGCTTCACAGATGGCTAATGTTCGTTTACCTAATGAAGCGACAAATTGAATAAAGCTATCGACCATCAAATAAGTCCTTTTCGATACTTTGAGCAGGAAAGCGAAACGGCACGGGACCATCGGCTTCCCCTTGTAAGAATTGCTTCACACGTGGGTCGGGATTATCGATCAACTCTTGTGGCGTACCAAAAGCAATGATTTTGCCATCAGCCATCAAGTAGACCCAATCCGCGATACTCATCACTTCAGGCACATCATGAGAGACGACGATTGAAGTCAGCCCCAATGCGCGATTCAAGTTGCTAATTAGCTCAACCAAAACGCCCATAGTGATTGGGTCCTGCCCAACAAAAGGTTCATCGTACATGATGAGATCTGGGTCTAAGGCTATGGCACGAGCTAGTGCAGCTCGGCGAGCCATGCCGCCGGAAAGCTCACTTGGCATCAATTCTGCCGCACCTCGTAATCCGACCGCTTCAAGCTTCAGAAGCACCATGGTACGAATTAATTCTTCGGAAAGTTCCGTGTGTTCACGCAAAGGAAACGCCACATTGTCGAACACATTCAAGTCAGTAAACAAAGCTCCCGACTGGAACAACATGCTCATTTTTTTGCGTGCTTGATAAAGCTTTTTACGAGACAGGGATGGAATATTATCGCCATCAAACCAGATCTCCCCTTGCTCGGGATAAATCTGCCCACCAATAAGGCGCAGCAGTGTCGTTTTACCAATCCCCGACGGTCCCATAATGGCCGTCACTTTTCCTTTTGGCACATGCAGATCAATGCCATCGAAGATCTTGCGCTCTCCACGTGAAAAAGTGAGATTGTTAACGGTAACTAAATCGTTGTTCGACATACTATCTCTTCTACTAGTTGTGAGCGGTTCTCACAGAGTTGCAATCCAACTCAACCCCGATTGTTTTCAAGATATTACGTCGAGAATATCCTAAAGTGACTTCGGTACACTTATTAGGCTGCAATCATAAGCACAATGAACCTGAATTAAAAGCACTGTTCGATTAAATAAAGCCGACGAAATTCAAGCAATTCAGCATAAAATATGACGAAACCCAAGGAAGGTGTTTAAATCCCATTCCAGAATAGCCGTATTCCAACCGACAAGTGAATGAGCAACAATTAAGCACAATTTCGTTACTAACCTTTAATTTATTTGTTGTTTATCTTCCATTTTTGACCGCAAAAGGTCAAAATTAGTGGTTACTCATTTCGCTTATTTTATTACTTAGGAATCATCATGCTCGAAGCCGTTGCGTTGCTTATCGTCGGTCTTGTTTTACTTGTTTGGAGTGCAGATAAACTTGTTTTTGGCTCTGCTGCTCTGGCCCGCAACGTCGGTATTTCACCTCTAGTGATCGGTATGACAATCCTAGCAATGGGTTCATCTGCGCCGGAAATGATGGTTTCGGCGACAGCAGCATGGGATGGAAAAACCGATACTGCCGTTGGTAACGTATTGGGTTCCAACATTGCCAACATTGCTTTAATCCTAGGTATTACAGCGCTTATTAAGCCCCTTTCTATCAGTTCTGCAGTTATTCGCCGTGAACTGCCTTTGATGATAGCAGTAACCGTATTGGCGGGTATTTTGCTATGGGATAGCCATTTAGGTTTTTACGAAGGCGTGCTGCTGTTCATTCTGTTTGGTGGTTTCTTGTTTGCAATGTTGCAAATTAGCCGTAAAGAGCAAAAAGCGGGTGATGCGTTTGTTGAAGATCAAGAGTCTGAAGTACCAGAAGGCGTGAGCAACTCAAAAGCGGTGATGTGGGTAGTGATCGGTCTGATACTGCTTCCTTTGGCAGCAAGTATGTTGGTTGATAACGCCGTGATCATTGCGAAGTACTTTGGCATGAGTGACCTCGTGATCGGTTTAACCATTATTGCCATTGGTACTAGTCTTCCTGAGCTGGCAGCTTCTCTTGCTGGTGTTCTAAAGGGCGAAGACGATATGGCAGTTGGTAACATCATCGGATCAAACGTATTCAACATTCTTGCGGTAATGGGTCTACCGGGCATTATTAATCCATCAATGCTAAGCGAATATGCAATGGGGCGTGATTTCTGGGTAATGCTGGGTGTATCTCTACTACTTGTAGCAATGTGCTTGGGTAAATCTCGTAGCATCAACCGCATTGAAGGTGGCATTTTGTTTGTGTGTTTCTTGGCTTACCAAGTTTACCTATTCGCAAACATGGCTGCTTAATAACATAATAAGTAAAGACAAATTGGAGCACTGATATGTCCACTCAATTTGATTTTCGCGCTGCTGCTAAACAAGTACTCGATATCGAAGTGAAAGCACTACAACAGCTAGACCAATACTTTGATGCGCAGTTTGAGCAAGCTTGCGAATTGATTCTTTCCAACAACGGCAAGGTTGTCGTGATGGGTATGGGCAAGTCAGGTCACATTGGCAATAAGATTGCCGCTACGCTTGCAAGCACAGGTACCTCTGCATTTTTTGTTCACCCAGGTGAAGCGGCTCACGGTGATCTCGGTATGATCAGTGCTGGCGACATTGTTATCGCCATTTCAAACTCAGGTGAATCGCATGAGATTTTATCTCTGTTCCCTGTTTTGAAACGCTTGAACATTAAGATCATCAGTATGACAGGTAAGCCGGAATCTAACATGGCGAAACTGTCCGATCTCCACTTGCAAATTACTGTACCAAAAGAAGCTTGTCCGCTTGGTCTTGCTCCAACCAGCAGCACCACGGCAACGTTGGTTATGGGCGATGCACTGGCAGTTGCACTTCTCCAAGCTCGAGGGTTCTCTGCAGAAGATTTTGCGTTATCACATCCAGGTGGCGCACTGGGAAGAAAATTGCTGCTTAAGCTGTCTGATATTATGCACTTTGGTAATTCGCTACCAAAAGTGTCACCAGATGCTTTAATTCGTGACGCACTGCTTGAGATTTCGGAAAAAGGCTTAGGCATGACCGCTATCGTCGATGAGCACGATGCTATGCTTGGTATATTCACTGATGGCGATTTACGTCGTACGTTAGATAAACGCATTGATATCCATACCACAGCCATTGGTGATGTGATGACGAAAAACCCAACTACCGCCTATCCTGAGATGCTGGCAGTAGAAGGCTTAAACCTGATGCAAGACAAAAACATCAATGCTCTGATCTTGTGTGATGACTATAAAATTGTCGGTGCACTGAATATGCATGATTTATTAAAGGCTGGCGTGATGTAATATCGCGTCACCAAAAAGACTTAACGATTGATTTAACAGATTAAGGCAATGGTCAGGGAAGTACTGAGCTAAGATAAAGGCCTTTATTTTATGAGTTTTACTCGCCTTATTTATTTGCTCTTGATTTTTGTTGTTGCGTGGTGCGGTTATTACCTCATGACGCCAAAAAGCAATGAAAATATCCAAGTAGCACCAAATTTAGAACTGCCTATGTTCAGTGGTACTGGACTAGAAAACATCACTTATGGTGAAGATGGTGTCCGCAGTTACATCATCCGTTCCACTAATTTGGATCATTATGCCAAAAGTGGAGACACGATATTTAAGAGCCCAACACTCATGGTGTACCGCGAAGGTAGTGTGGTTGAGTGGAAGGTAACTGCAACCAGAGCAGTCTTAGATGAAGACCAAATTCTGACGCTGTACGACAACGTGCTAATGCAAAACCTTTTGCCTGGTGCAAGTTTCGATACCATGGCGACAGACAAATTGGTGATTAATCTAACCAATCGTGATTTTAAAGCCGATCAACAAGTGATGTTGGTTGGACCGCAATTTGAAACTACTGGGGGCGCAATGCAGGGCAACTTAAAGGCTCACACTGCGACTCTAACTGATGAAGTTCAAGGTCGATATGAAACCGTTACACCTTAGCCTATTGGCATTGGTTTTAGCAGCGCCACAAGCGTTAGCACTTAAGTCGGATACACAACAGCCGGTTTACATTAATTCAGACACTCAACAAGTGGACATGAAGAGTAATCAGGTGATCTTCAAAGGGGATGTATCGCTTAAGCAAGGTAGCATCAATATCGATGCTGATAGAATCGTGGTGACTCGCGATCCTAAAACCGAGTCTATCAAACAGATCCAAGCATTTGGCAAACCAGCTACCTTTTCTCAGTTAATGGACGATGGCAAAACGCTCAGTGGTCAGGCAACTGAGTTAGACTACCGTATTTCTACTGATGAATTGACCATGAAAGGTCAAGCGCAACTGGCTCAAGACGGAAACACCATCAAAGGTTCGTCAATTCGTTACCAAATTGGTCAACAGAAGCTAGTCGCTGACAGCTCGAAGGATGAGCGCGTAACAACCATCCTGCAACCGAACCAAGTCGAGAACTAATATGGCAGTACTAAGTGCAAAGAACCTTGCTAAAAGCTACAAAAAACGCAAGGTGGTAACTGATGTAAGCCTTGAAGTAGAGTCTGGTCAGATTGTTGGTCTATTGGGTCCTAACGGTGCGGGTAAAACCACATCGTTTTATATGATCGTTGGCTTGGTACCGCGTGACGAAGGCACCATTACAATCGACAACCAAGACATCAGTATTCTGCCGATGCATAGCCGCTCTCGTATGGGTATCGGTTACCTGCCACAGGAAGCTTCCATCTTCCGTAAGTTGTCGGTTGAAGACAACATCATGGCGGTTCTGGAAACTCGTCAAGAGTTAACGCGAGAAGAGCGTCAAGATAAGCTGGAAGATTTGTTAGAAGAATTCCACATACAGCACATACGCACCAGTGCGGGTATGGCACTATCGGGTGGTGAGCGCCGCCGTGTAGAAATCGCGCGAGCACTAGCTGCTAACCCTCAGTTCATTTTGCTGGATGAACCATTTGCGGGTGTTGACCCGATTTCGGTTAACGACATCAAAAAAATCATCGAACACCTGCGCGATCGCGGTCTTGGTGTATTAATCACTGACCACAACGTTCGTGAAACCTTGGACGTATGTGAAAAAGCCTATATCGTAAGCCAAGGACATCTCATCGCATCGGGAACTCCGGATGAAGTTCTCAATAACGAGCAGGTGAAACAAGTTTATCTCGGCGAACAATTCCGTCTATGATTACATTAGGAACGGTAAGATTCTGAGCATTACAAGGTAAGTAACACTGAATGAAACCTTCATTACAACTCAAGCTAGGTCAACAGTTAGCCATGACGCCGCAGCTGCAACAAGCCATCCGTTTGTTGCAATTGTCGACGCTCGATCTTCAACAAGAAATTCAAGAAGCGCTGGATTCCAACCCGCTATTGGAAGTTGAAGAAGGTCACGATGAACCTCAAGTAAATGGTGAAGATAAGTCAGCATCCGAAGCCGCTGAAGCCAGTGCCAACGACACCTCTGAACCCGATCTTCCAGACAGTTCAGACGTAATTGAAAAATCTGAAATCAGTTCTGAACTAGAAATCGATACTACCTGGGATGACGTTTACAGCGCTAACACTGGCAGTACAGGTCTAGCGCTTGATGACGACATGCCGGTCTACCAAGGTGAAACCACTGAATCACTGCATGATTACCTCATGTGGCAATTAGATCTCACGCCTTTCAGTGAAACAGACCGCACCATCGCACTCGCGATCATCGATGCTGTCGATGATTATGGCTACCTCACTCTTTCTCCTGAAGAAATCCATGAGAGCTTCAATAATGAGGAAGTCGAGTTAGATGAAATCGAAGCAGTGCGTAAGCGTATTCAACAATTTGACCCGCTTGGGGTTGCATCCCGCAACCTACAAGAATGTTTACTGCTGCAATTAGCGACCTTCCCAGAAGATACGCCGTGGCTAGCAGAAGCGAAAATGGTATTGAGCGATCATATCGATCACCTTGGTAATCGCGACTACAAGCTAGTCATCAAAGAGACTAAGCTTAAAGAAGCTGACCTGCGTGAAGTCTTGAAGCTAATTCAACAACTTGATCCTCGCCCAGGCAGTCGCATCACACCAGATGACACTGAATACGTCATTCCAGATGTGTCCGTATTTAAAGATCATGGTAAGTGGACCGTATCCATTAACCCTGACAGCATTCCAAAACTAAAAGTAAATCAACAATATGCGCAGCTAGGCAAAGGCAACAGTGCGGATAGCCAGTACATTCGCAGCAATTTGCAAGAGGCAAAATGGCTGATTAAGAGCCTAGAAAGCAGAAACGAGACGCTTCTCAAAGTTGCAAGATGTATTGTTGAACATCAACAAGATTTCTTCGAGTATGGTGAAGAAGCCATGAAACCAATGGTACTAAACGATGTAGCATTGGCAGTGGACATGCATGAATCAACGATTTCTCGTGTGACAACACAGAAGTTCATGCACACACCACGTGGCATTTTTGAACTGAAGTACTTCTTCTCTAGCCATGTTAGTACAGACAATGGTGGAGAATGTTCGTCCACAGCAATTCGTGCTCTCATCAAGAAACTGGTCGCAGCGGAAAATACCGCTAAACCTTTAAGTGATAGCAAGATTGCTGCTCTTCTGGCTGACCAAGGGATTCAAGTCGCAAGACGAACGATTGCGAAATATCGCGAATCCTTGGGTATCGCCCCTTCAAGTCAGCGTAAACGCCTACTTTAAGGCACCAACTGAAAAGGAAAGTCTATGCAAATCAATATTCAAGGCCATCACGTTGATCTTACCGATTCAATGCAAGACTATGTTCAATCTAAGTTTCAGAAGCTCGAAAGGTTCTTCGACCACATTAACCAAGTTCACGTGGTACTAAAAGTTGAAAAACTTGACCAAATAGCGGAAGCTACACTCCACATAAATCAAGGCGAAATCCACGCGTCATCGAACGACGAAAATATGTATGCAGCAATTGACTCGCTGGTGGATAAATTAGTTCGTCAACTTAACAAGCACAAAGAAAAACTAAACAGTCATTAATCATGCAACTGAGCGAGATACTGTCACTGGACTGCACCAAAAGTGCAGTCCATTGTACAAGTAAGAAACGTGCCCTAGAGATGATCAGTCAAATTGTTGCTGAGAACACGGGTCAAGATTCTACGGAACTGTTTGAGTGTATGCTCAGCAGAGAAAAAATGGGTAGTACTGGTATCGGTAACGGTATTGCTATCCCCCACGCAAGAATGCAATCAAGCGACAAAGCCATCGCGGTGTTACTTCAATGTGACGAGGCAATTGAGTTTGATGCTATCGACAATCGACCTGTCGACCTTCTTTTTGCTCTCCTTGTTCCAGAAGAACAGTGCAAAGAGCACCTCAAAACATTATCCTCTATGGCAGAGCGCCTAAGCGACAAGCAAGTACTTAAGAGCTTGCGTAACGCTCAGAGCGATGAAGAACTCTACGACATTATGATTCATCAGTAATCAGGACGATCACCATGCGATTAATCGTTGTTAGTGGGCACTCTGGTGCCGGGAAGAGTGTTGCTTTACGTGTGCTTGAGGACTTGGGCTACTATTGTGTAGACAACCTACCAGTTAACTTGCTTGATGCGTTTGTTCAATCGGTTTCCGATAGCAAACAGAACGTGGCAGTAAGTATCGATATTCGCAATATCCCTAAGAAACTCAAAGAACTGAACACCACACTTGAAAAGCTAAAAGCTGAACTGGATGTGACAGTACTTTTCTTAGACGCCAACAAAGAAACTCTACTCAAGCGCTACAGCGAAACTCGTCGAATTCACCCACTGTCACTTGGCAGCCAGTCGCTCTCTCTTGATCAAGCTATCGAACTTGAGCACGACATCCTAATGCCGCTAAAAGCCCATGCAGACTTAGTGTTGAACAGTAGTGGTCAATCTCTTCATGACCTTAGCGAAACGGTACGCATGCGGGTTGAAGGCAGGGAACGCAAAGACTTGGTGATGGTGTTTGAATCATTTGGTTTCAAGTACGGCTTGCCATCAGACGCGGATTACGTGTTCGATGTACGCTTCCTACCAAACCCACACTGGGAGCCAGCACTGCGCCCTCTCACTGGTTTAGACGCTCCAATCGGTGCATTCTTAGAGCAGCATCAGTCTGTACTTGACCTGAAATACCAAATTGAGAGCTTCATTGAGACTTGGTTACCTCTACTAGAGAAAAACAACCGCAGCTACCTTACAGTTGCGATTGGTTGTACTGGTGGCAAGCACCGCTCGGTTTATCTCACTCAAAAAATCGGTGAGTTCTTTGCTGATAAAGGACACCAAGTACAAATTCGCCACACTTCATTGGAAAAGAACGTTAAGGAATAACGGTGGAAATAAGTCGTAAAGTACTGATCCAAAACCGCTTAGGGTTGCACGCTCGTGCTGCGGTTAAACTGGTAGAGCTGGCGCAAAGCTTCGATGCGGTGATCACCATCGACAACGAAGAAGACAAAACCGCGACCGCAGACAGCGTCATGGGGTTGTTGATGTTGGAGTCCGCCCAAGGACAATACGTGACTATCCACGCAACTGGCGACCAATCCGAGCAAGCTCTTGATGCTGTTTGCCATTTGATTGAAGATAAGTTTGATGAAGGCGAGTGATTCACTCGCTTTTTTATTATCTATAGCCAGATATCCCACATAACTTTCACCTCCTGCTTAAATTCCGATAAATAATTTTGTCGACTTTCATAAGTTGTTATTAAAAGGTGCCTAGAATTAAGTTATTATTCAAAGCATTGTAAATATCAGGAATTAGGAGGAATGAATGGCAGAGCAAATAGAATTCGACCAAGCTCACCAAGCCCTCCAAGAAGTCACTGAAGCACTGGAAAACGGTCGCTTCGTCCATGTTCGTCGCCAACTGCAGGACATGGAACCTGAGGATATCGCCCACCTTTTAGAAGCTTCGCCGCGTAAAAGTCGTGAGGTTCTTTGGCAACTCACCGACCCAGAAGATTACGGTGAGATTCTTGACGAGCTGAACGAAGACGTTAAAGACAGCCTTGTGTCCAAAATGGCTCCTGAAGCGCTTGCAGAAGCGACGGAAGGCATGGACACCGATGACGTGGCTTACGTCCTACGTAGCTTGCCTGACGACGTCTCACGCGAAGTTCTGTCTCAGATGGATTCAGCGGATCGTCTACGCGTGGAAACCGCCCTATCCTACCCTGAGGATACCGCGGGTGGACTGATGAACACCGACGTAATCACCATTCGTGGTGACGTTGATGTGGATGTAGTCCTGCGTTATTTGCGTATGAAAGGCGAACTGCCTGAAGCAACTGACGCACTATACGTGATTGATGATGACAGCAAACTGATTGGTGAACTACCGATCACCACGCTGATCACCACGCAACCTGATGTCAAAGTCAGTGAAGTGATGGAAGACGCCGACGATGCAATTACTGTTGATACCAGTGACTCTGACGTGGCAAGCCTGTTTGAACGTCGTAACTGGGTATCAGCTCCGGTTGTGGATGAAAACCAGCATCTTGTCGGTCGTATCACCATCGATGACGTAGTCGACGTTATCCGTGAAGACGCTGAACACTCAATGATGAGTATGGCAGGTATGGACGACGACGAAGATACCTTCGCGCCTGTGGTAAAGTCTGCTCGTAAACGTAGTATTTGGCTTGGTGCCAACGTACTTGCTGCACTAGCCGCTGCTTCTGTCTCCAACATGTTTGAAGCGACTCTAGACCAAATGGCTGCGATTGCTGTCCTAATGACCATCGTGCCTTCAATGGGTGGTGTAGCAGGTAACCAAACCGTTGCACTTGTAATCCGTGGCTTAGCTCTCGGTCATATCGGTGACTCGAACAAACGCGAACTCTTGATGAAAGAGGCGGCTATCGGCTTGCTAAACGGCATCATGTGGGCGCTGATCATCGGTGGTATTGTGGTTGCCTGGAAAGGAAACTGGATGCTTGGTGGGATTATCTCGGCGGCCATGCTAACCAACCTGCTTGTGGCAGGTATTGCGGGCGTTACCATTCCAATCCTACTCAAGAAAATGAACATCGATCCAGCTCTCGCTGGTGGTATGGCTCTGACCACAGTAACGGACGTAATTGGTCTATCAGTCTTCCTCGGTCTCGCAACCTTAATGATTTAAGCTGTGTAGCGAACCGCCAATAACGAGCAATAAAAAAGCCTGATGAACACATCAGGCTTTTTCGTATCTAGCGGTTAGCAAGCTTATTCACCAGCAACCTTCATGGTATCCAACAAGATAGAACCAGTTTGGATTTGCGAGCGTGTTTCTACGTCGCTGCCCACAGCAACAATCTGGTTGAACATGTCTTTCAAGTTACCCGCAATGGTAATTTCAGACACTGGGTATTGGATTTCACCGTTCTCAACCCAGAAACCAGCTGCACCGCGAGAGTAATCGCCAGTTACAACGTTTACGCCTTGACCCATAGTTTCTGTTACCAGTAAACCTGTGCCCAGCTCTTTTAGCATTTGCTCGAAATTTTGACCTGTCGACTTCACATACCAGTTATGGATACCACCAGCGTGACCCGTTGGGTCCATCTTCATCTTGCGAGCGGCATAGCTAGTTAGCAAGTAGGTAGCTAAAACACCATCGGTGATGATTTCACGATCTTGCGTGTAGACACCTTCGCTATCGAATGGGCTTGAAGCTAACCCACGTAGTACGTGCGGACGCTCAGAAATGTTGAACCACTCCGGCAATACTTGCTTACCAAGGTGATCCAATAGGAAAGAAGATTTGCGGTACAGGTTACCACCGCTGATTGCCATCACTAGGTGACCAATCAAGCCTGTCGCTACGTCCGCAGCAAACATCACTGGGTATTTGCCCGTCTTAAGCTTTTGCGCGTCAAGGCGACTGATGGTTTTCTCTGCCGCTTTGCGGCCAACCATTTCTGGTGACCAAAGATCGTCACGATGGCGCGCAACGGTATAGCTGTAATCGCGTTCCATCTCGCCGTTTTGACCCACGCCAATCACACAACAGCTAGTGCTATGACGGCTTGATGCGTAACTTGCTAACAAGCCATGGCTGTTACCGTAAACCTTAACGCCGTAGTGACTATCGTAGCTCGCACCATCGCTTTGCTTAATTGCGTCGCTGTAGTTCAGCGCTTCTTTTTCAGCTGCGATAGCGACCTGCGCTGCGTAGTCTGGATCAGGAGCATCTGGGTGGAAAAGGTCTAAGTCTGGCACCTCTTTCACCATGTATTCTTTTGGAGCAGGACCTGCGAACGGGTCTTCTGATGTGTATTGAGCGATGTCTAGTGCTGCTAGAACGGTTTGCTCAATAGCAGCTTCGCTCAAGTCAGATGTGGAAGCACTGCCTTTACGTTGACCACGGTAGACAGTAATGCCTAGTGCGCCATCGCTGTTGAATTCAACGTTTTCCACGTCACCCATGCGAGTGGAAACACTCAAACCCGTACTCTTGGTGATTGCGACTTCAGCGGCATCAGACTTCGCCGCAGCGATTTCTAGTGCACGTGAAACGGCTTGTTCTAGCTCGGTACGTTGCTCAGCAACCTGCTGTTTAATATCCATTGTCTTTCACATCATGTATTCGATGCACAATAGAATAACAAGAATTTCGCTTTCTCCCCACGATTCTTGTTAAAATAGTCATAATATTAATCAAAACACAGGCAACTGAAATGGCACGTAAGAATCAAAAAGCGCCATGGGAACCAGAAGAAGAGATCATCTGGGTTAGTAAATCCGAGATGAAGCGAGACATGGAAGAGCTGCAAAAGCTTGGTGAAGAGCTAGTTGGTCTTAAGCCGGCGGTTCTAGAAAAGTTTCCATTGAGCGAAGAACTGCGCGAAGCGGTTGCTGATGCACAACGCTTTAAAAACGAAGCACGTCGTCGTCAGCTACAACGCATTGGTAAGCTAATGCGCTACGAAGATCCAGAACCAATTCAAGCGGCACTGGATAAAATCCGCAACAAGCACTCACAAGCGACAGCTGCTCTGCACAAGCTAGAAGCACTGCGTGACCGCGTTGTAGAAGAAGGCGATAAAGCGATTGATGACGTAATGGAATTGTATCCAGAAGCGGATCGTCAACGTCTACGCCAACTTGCTCGCCAAGCAGCAAAAGAGAAGAAAGCCGGTAAACCAGCAAAATCTTACCGTGAAATCTTCCAAATTCTGAAAGCATTTGAAGAAGAAATGTAATTCAACGCTTAAGAAAGTAAAAAGCAGACCTGTGAGTCTGCTTTTTTCATGCCTATTTTCAGGTATTACGCCAAGCGATTGAGGCTTTCACCACGCTCAAAGGCGTTAATATTCTCAATCAAGATCTCAGCCAAACGCTGAATCGATGAGTCACTGCCCCAAGCGACGTGTGGCGTTAACAATAGATTGGGTAAGTGCATATTGGCAATCAACGGATTACTCTCATCGGCGGGCTCTTGGGTAAAGACATCAAACCCTGCACCAGCAATCTCACCTTGTTTTAAGCTATCCACTAAGGCTTGCTCATCTACCAAGCCACCACGTCCGGTATTAATCAAAATTGATGTTGGCTTCATCTGCTTAAGTTCCGCTTCGCCAATCAAATTACGTGTTTCATCATTCAATGGACAATGCAGAGTGATGGCGTCCGCTTGATTTAGCATTTCAGTAAAAGAGACATAGCCTTCTCGGCACTCGGTTACGCCTTTGCGCTCCGTAAACACCACGTTCATACCTAACGCTTTCGCTAATTGTGCCGTCGCCAGACCTAATGCGCCGCTGCCAACCACCCCCAAAGTGCTACCCGCAACGTCCCCAATTGGATGCGTAAAGAAACAAAACTGTTTATTACGTTGCCACTCGCCTGCGGCAATGTCTTGATGATAACCAAACAAGTTGCGGCGCAAGGCAAAAAGCATCGCAATGACATGTTCAGGCACCGAGCGAGTCGCATAGCCACGCACGTTGGCGACCGCAACATTGTGCTCAGCGCAATAATTAACATCGACATTATTAAAACCCGTAGCCGCGACAGCAATCATCTTGAGATTGGGAAGTTGAGAGAGAACGGTTTGGTCGAGCATCACTTTGTTGCTGATCACGATATCTGCATCAGAAAGGCGTTCAACAACTTGCTCAGAAGAAGTCAGATCGTATTCCACCCAATCATGGGCAAAGCTTGGACGAGGAACTTGAATTTGAACGGGAATAGTCGCGCGGTCGAGGAAGACCACTTTAGGCAGTGACATAACAACTCCTTGTTCACTGCCTAAAGATGAATTTATGGACGTGGCAGTGTTTTGTAATCTGGTAATTTACGCGCTGGGTCGAAATAGTCAAAGATCATCGCTTCCGCTTCCGGGTAAAAATCACAAGGAACAAAAATGCTGCGCAGCCAATGGCATTTCGGATGGTAAAAGCTCAATTCAGCGGCGTGCAGTTCTAGGCGCTCAGAGAAAGCTTTTGCTTCTTCAGTTGCGTAAAATTCATCCCCCACAATCGGGTGACCTAATGCTTGCATGTGGACACGCAATTGGTGTGAGCGACCAGTGATAGGCAGTAAACGTACAATCGTCGTCTTCGCTCCATCAGGATGCTCTTCTCGCTTCGCCACTTGGAATAGCGTCTTAGAAGGTTTGCCATCTTCAAAACACACTTTCTGCAGTGGACGGTTAGGCCAATCGCAAATCAGCGGCAGGTCAATATCACCTTCTTCTTGCTCTACGTGCCCCCAAACTCGTGCATAGTAGATCTTATGCGTCAATCGATATTGAAACTGCTTCTTTAAAGCACTTTCTGCATGTTTGTTCTTCGCCAGAACCATCAAACCGGAAGTCGACATATCCAAACGGTGTACCACTTGAATGTCTGGATACTGCTCAGTGAGGCGACTCCACATACTGTCATAGTGCTCAGCGAGACGGCCCGGCACAGAGAGCAGACCGGATGGCTTATTCACAGCCAATATTTGCTCATCTTCAAAAACGACATCAATCCAAGGATCGGTTGGTGGATTGTACTCAAGCATTGCCATGGGCAGGATCTCTACAGAATAAAAACGCGCTGATTATACCCAAGAGCCCTCAAGATGCATGCACAAAACACGTTTAATTTTTTCACCAACAAGGGTCGACATAACTTTTTGAAATAATAAAAATTAACAAGTCAAACCACCAATAAAAAATAAATTCAAACCAAGTTGTAAATTTAAATTGACAACCATACTGGGCATGTTACTTATAGTTTATCGTTGATGAACAAGGACAATAACAAATGGAATCGGCAGTACCAGATCAACCCCAATCTAAAATCTCCCAATTTATACGCTCGTTGGGTCCCGGTATTCTCATGGCTTCTGCGGCGGTGGGTGGCTCTCACCTCGTTGCTTCAACAAAAGCTGGTGCCATTTATGGCTGGCAACTCGCCGTGCTTATCCTGCTAGTAAACCTTTTTAAATACCCATTTTTTCGAGCAGGCGTGCAATACACCATGGGCACAGGTAAAACCTTGGTTGAAGGCTACGCTAAGCTTGGTCGCCCCTACCTGTGGTTGTTCTTGTTTCTCAGTTCCGTTTCTGCGGTGATCAATACAGCAGCGCTTCTGATGTTCAGTGCGAGCTTGTTGGGCTACTTCATTCCATTTTCATTGTCGATGGCATCACTCAGTATCATTGTATTGGTCACGTGCTTGGTGATCCTATTCGCTGGTCATTACAAAGCGCTGGATACGCTCTCGAAAGTCATCATGACAGTACTGACTATTGCGACATTACTAGCAGTGGCGATTGCATTTGGTAATCCGGTAGAGCCTGTTGCGAACTTTGAATCCCCCTCTCCTTGGTCAATTGCAGCTATCGGCTTTATCGTTGTAACCATGGGCTGGATGCCAGCACCAATCGAGATCTCTTGTTTGACGTCTGCGTGGCTCAAACGCCAAACTAGCCAACAAGAAGTCACCGCAAAATCTGCGTTGTTTGATTTCAATGTCGGCTATATTGGTACTGCGGTATTGGCTTTGGTGTTTGTATCGCTAGGTGCGTTGATGCTACACGGCTCAGGCATCGAGCTTAAAAGCTCTGGCGTGGGCTTCTCCCACCAGCTAGTCGGCTTGTACGCTGCAACTATTGGTGAATGGTCACGCTACCTAATTGCGGTGATTGCGTTCTTCTGCATCTTCGGCAGTACAATTACGGTAATTGATGGCTACTCTCGTGTGATTTCAGACTCTCAACGTCTACTGCGCTCGCAACCAGAAACGAACCCAAAAGCCACGTCTGCGATCATGCTAACGGTATCGGTCTTAGCATTAGGTATTGTGGTATTCTGGGCTTCAGCACTGCTACCAATGCTGAACTTTGCCATGGTACTGGCGTTTATGACGACACCGTTCTTTGCACTACTGAACTACATTTTAGTGAGCAAAACCGACTTGCCTAAGCCATTGGCATTGGGGCGTAAATTGAAGTGGTTGTCGATTGCTGGCTTGATTTACTTATTCGGCTTCTTAGCGCTGTTTATTTGGTGGAAGTGGTTAATGTAATTGGCTACGAGCGATTAACTGAGCCGCTGAGATAAACCAAGCTCAGATAAAGAAAAAGGTCTTCAATTGAAGACCTTTTTTTCGTGTGTTTGAACGCTGATTAGTTGTGGCTGACCACAATCAGACGTAGCGAATCTAGCTGAACCTGAGCTTGGTTGATGTAACCTGTTAGCTCTTTGATTTGCTCTTCAATCGCTTCAATTTCTTCATCACGGATGTTCGGGTTAACCGCTTTCAGTGCTTGTAGACGCTCAAGCTCGGCATTCAAGCTTTGTTGCATGTCTTGATGCGCTTGTTTGCGAACGTCTTCCACTTTCTGCTCAACCAATGCGTCACCCGCTTCGATTAGGCTGTGAATGTCTTTCTGTACCGATGTCACTAGCTTGCTGCCTAGGTGACGGTTTACAGGGCTAAGCTGACGGTTGAAGCCTTCAAACTCAACCTGAGAAGACAGATCGTTACCACGAGCATCCATCATCATGCGAATTGGTGTCTTCGGTAAGAAACGAGTAATACCGCTGCGTTTTGGTGCTTGTGCATCCACCGCGTATACCAATTCAAGTAGGATAGTGCCCACTGGTAGCGCTTTGTTCTTCAGCAGAGAAACCGCAGAGGTACCCACACCTTCGCTCATCAGCAGATCAATACCACCTTGAATCATTGGGTGTTCCCAACTGATAAAGTGCATGTCTTCGCGAGATAGCGCTGTATCACGGTCAAATGTGATAGTCGCACCTTCGTATGGCAAGCCTGGGTAGCTTGGCACCATCATGTGCTCAGATGGCGTTACCACAAGTGCATTTTCGCCTTTGTCGTCTTGGTTCAAGCCAATGGTGTCGAACAGAGACAGTGCGAACGTCACTAGGTTTGTGTCACCATCTGTCGATGAGATTTTCTCAACGATCTGCTGCGCTTTCTCGCCGCCGTTTGAGTGCATCTCTAGCAGACGGTCACGACCTTGCTCAAGTTGTGATTTCAACTCTTTGTTCATCTTTGCTGATTCTTCAATCACTTCATCAAGGTTTGAAACATCACCAGACGCCAGCATTTCAATCAGCGCATCAGAGTACTTATCGTAAACCGCGCGACCTGTTGGACAGGTTTCAGCAAACGCGTTCAGACCTTCATCAAACCAACGAGCAAGGATCGCCTGTGATGTGCCTTTTAGGTAAGGGACGTGGATGTCGATATCACGCTTCTGACCGATACGGTCCAGACGACCAATACGCTGCTCTAGCAAGTCTGGGTTGAACGGTAAATCGAACATCACAAGCTGGTTAGCAAACTGGAAGTTACGACCTTCTGAGCCGATTTCGCTACAGATAAGAACCTGCGCGCCACCCTCTTCTTGCGCGAAGTAAGCCGCTGCTTTGTCACGCTCAAGGATCGACATACCTTCGTGGAATACAGTTGCACGAATACCTTCACGCTCACGCAATGCTTGCTCAAGTTGCAGTGCCGTACTTGCACGAGAAGCAATAACCAATACTTTGTCGCTGCGCTTCTCTTTCACTTTTTCAAGCAGCCAGTTCACACGAGAATCAAATTGCCACCAGCTTGAATCTTCACCTTCAAACTCTTGGAAGATTTCTTCTGGGTAAAGGTTCTTCACCGCACGAGCTTCTGCCGTCATCTTGCCGCCGATCATGCCTGATACACGCATTGATGTGGTGTACTGCTGCGGAATGTCCATTGGCATTAGATGCACGTTACGCTTCGGAAAACCTTTGATAGCTGCACGTGTGTTACGGAACAGAACGCGACCTGTACCGTGACGGTCCATTAGGTTGTCGATCAGTTCTTGGCGTGCTGACGCTTTCGCTTCTTCATCACTGTCGCTTTCGATAATACGGAATAGCGGCTCAACGTCTTGCTCAGAAAGCAGTTCCGTAATTTGGTTTTTCGCTTCGTCAGGCAGTTTCTCACCAGAGAACAGCGAAGTGATAGCATCCGCCACTGGTGCGTATTGCTCTTCTTCTTCAACGAATGCGTCGTAATCGTAGAATCGATCTGGGTCTAGCAGACGTAGACGAGCGAAGTGACTCTCACGACCTAGCTGCTCTGGTGTTGCCGTTAGCAATAGCACACCCGCAGTGCGTTCTGCCAAGCCTTCTACCACTTGGTATTCGCGGCTTGGTTTGTCTTGGCTCCACTCTAGGTGGTGCGCTTCATCGACAACCAATAGATCCCACTCGCCTTCTAGCGCTTGCTCGAAACGCTTGCGGCTCTTACGTAGGAAATCCAGTGAGCACAGCACATATTGCTGCGTATCAAATGGGTTTTCAGCTTCTGCGAACGCCTCAATACAACGCTCTTCATCGAAGATAGAGAAGTGCAGGTTGAAACGACGCATCATCTCAACAAGCCACTGGTGTTGCAGTGTCTCGGGCACCACGATCAGAATACGTTCAGCACGACCGGACAGCACTTGCTGGTGGATGATCATGCCCGCTTCGATGGTTTTACCCAGACCAACTTCATCCGCTAGCAATACGCGAGGCGCGTGACGACGACCCACTTCATGTGCGATATAAAGCTGATGAGGGATCAAGCCTGCACGCATGCCACACAGACCACGCATTGGGCTCTTGTGTTGCTCAAATTGGTTTTGTAGCGCACGGTAGCGAAGTACAAAGTTGTCCATGCGGTCGATTTGACCTGCGTACAACTTGTCTTGCGGCTTGTTAAAACGAATGTGGTTGCTTAGGAAGATTTCACGCAACACGATCGCCGTTTCTTGCGTGTCTTCACGAGTACCGAAATAGGTGTATAGACCTTCATCTTCCAGTACTTCTTCAACTTTTAATGACCAACCTTCTTGGCAATCGATGACATCACCGACGTTGAACGTTACTCGGGTAACTGGTGCATCGTTACGTGCGTAAACTCGGTTTTCCTCTGATGCTGCAAACATCAATGTCACAGTACGAGCATCCATTGCTACTACGGTACCTAAACCTAAATCGCTTTCCGTATCGCTAATCCAGCGCTGCCCCAAAGCAAATGTCATGAATTGACTACCTCGTTGTTGTTTCTTGTTGGTCTCTACCCATCCCGATGGGCATGGATAATAAGTTTAGATCTGATTCTGGCTTCTGCTATGCCAATCGTGCTTGTCATGCCACTTTGCGCTGTGCATTTTTAAGCCAGCTGAACATGATAAATCGGGCGTAGCCTATACGCAGAAAAAGGTCGCTAATCTTACTTGAAGCTGTGATTTAGGTCACGCCGAAACCGCCCAGAGGGGCAACTTTTTTTCCTGAATTAGGAATGCAATCAAATTGTAAAAAACTCATGACAATTATTAAGTTGTAAGAAGTAAATTTTACGTATACTTCTAATGAGGGGCGCTTAGAGTCATCAAGCATGATTTGAGCGCATTAAGTACACGATTAGGATCAACACGGGTTTGCAGTAAGTTGTCTTGCTACTCGGTTGCGCACTAACCGACATTGCCCGACAACCTCTATTGCAAGCAATCAGAGTTAGGAAGACTGTTCCTTCTTAGCTACTAGCCAGCAAAGCCGCGCTGCGGCAAGGAGACGCTATGGGCGATACCGATCGGAAACTGTTTGTACTCGATACCAACATTCTTCTTCATGAACCCTTCGCCATCTTCTCTTTCCAAGAACACGATGTCGTCATCCCAATGACCGTGTTGGAAGAACTCGACCGAATCAAAGACAGTAAACGTGATGTAGCAAGGGATGCACGCGTTGCGATTCGCGCTTTGGAAGATCTGTTTAAAGACGCAACACCCGATGAAATCTCAGAAGGTATTCCAGTTTCTAAAGACAACCCTAGCCAAGGCACCATCTCTATTTTGGCGGACTTCGAATTGCAGGAAACCGTCAAAGCCTTCGCCGACAAAGCCGGTGACAACCGCATACTCAATGCGGTGCTTTATCTGCAAAACAAACGCGCACCACGTGAAGTCGTGCTCGTAACCAAAGACATCAACATGCGTTTGCGAGCCAAAGGCGCTGGCGTACGTTTCGTTGAAGACTATCGCACGGATCAACTGATTGATGATATCCAATATCTCACCAAAGGCTTCCAACAACGTGAAGGTGATTTTTGGAGTGATGTGGATGAAGTTGAGAGTTACGCGCTGGGTGGAAAAACGTTCCATAAACTCAACCGCGAACCGTTCGAGCCGACCTTTATCAACCAATACGTGATTGATGAAGAGAGTGATTTTGTAGGTCGAGTAGAAACCATTAATGAGGATAAGGTTACGCTGCTCGACCTGAGTCGTGAGCGCATGATGCATCGTCGCGCTTGGGACATTACACCGAAAAATATCTATCAAGGCATGGCGATGGATGCCTTGCTTGATCCTGATATTGATTTGGTGATTCTGACCGGCGCTGCCGGTAGTGGTAAAACGCTCCTTGCAATGGCAGCAGCACTAGAGCAAACCATTGAAAAAGGCATGTTCGATAAGATTATCGTAACGCGGAACACGCCAGATATTGGTGAGTCGATTGGTTTCTTACCGGGCTCGGAAGAAGAGAAAATGATGCCGTGGTTAGCCGCAGTGACCGATACCTTGGAAGCACTGCACAAGAACGACCATTGCACCGAAGGTTCGATGAAGTACATCTGTGATAAAGCCAACATTCAGTTTAAATCGATCAACTTTATGCGTGGTCGCTCTATCCAGAATGCGTTTGTCTTGCTCGATGAGTGTCAGAACTTAACCGCTTCACAAATCAAAACCATCATCACCCGTTGTGGTGAAGGCACCAAGATTGTGTGTTCGGGTAACTTGGCACAGATTGATTCTCACTACCTAACCCCAGTGACGTCTGGTTTGACGTATATGGTAGAACGCTTCAAAAACTTTGAAGGCAGTGCCAATATTCACCTCAATGGTGTGGTGCGCAGCCGCTTGGCTGAATTTGCTGAAGAGAACCTATAGCGAATACCCTCCCCCTAAAAACAAAAGAGCGCTCAATGAGCGCTCTTTTTAATTCTATTTCAGATGAAGTTTACTCAGTACCACCAACGGTAATGGAGTCGAGTTTCAATGTTGGTTGACCAACGCCAACCGGTACGCTTTGGCCAGCCTTACCACACACGCCAACACCTCTGTCGATGCTTAGGTCGTTACCCACCATAGAAACTTGCTGCATTGCTTCGATGCCTGAGCCAATCAACGTTGCGCCTTTCACTGGGCGAGTGATTTTGCCATCTTCAATCAAGTACGCTTCCGATGCAGAGAACACGAACTTACCAGAAGTGATGTCCACCTGACCGCCCCCGAAGTTTGGTGCGTACAGACCTTTCTTCACTGTAGAGATGATCTCTTCTGGCGTGTGCTCACCCGGCATCATGTAAGTGTTGGTCATACGTGGCATTGGTAGATGCGCGTAAGACTCACGACGACCGTTACCTGTAGGATTCACACCCATTAGGCGTGCGTTCAACTTATCTTGCATGTAGCCCTTAAGCACACCATTTTCGATAAGTGTGTTGTATTGACCGTTCACACCTTCATCATCCACGTTCAATGAACCGCGCAGATCTTTTAGCGTGCCATCATCCACGATCGTACAAAGCGGAGATGTCACTTGCTCACCCATCTTGCCCGAGAACACTGACGACTCTTTGCGGTTGAAATCACCTTCTAAACCGTGACCTACCGCTTCGTGCAGCAACACGCCCGGCCAGCCAGAACCAAGTACCACAGGCATCATGCCTGCGGGTGCTGCTTCTGCTTCTAAGTTCACTAGCGCCATACGAATCGCTTCATCTGCGAATTGGAAGGCTTGTTTCACGCCGTTCGTTTCAGATAGGAAGAAGTCGTAACCGAAACGACCACCACCACCAGCGCTACCGCGTTCACGGCGATCGCCTTTTTCAGCAAGAACACTGATTGATAGACGAACAAGCGGGCGAATATCGCCAGCGTAAGTACCGTCGGTTGCTGCAACTAGCATTTGCTCGTGCACACCGCTGATGCTTATCGACACTTCTTTGATGAGTGGCTCTTTGGTACGAATGTACGCATCCAGAGACAATAACAGTTCAGTTTTTTGTTGCTTTTCCCAGCTTGCTAGTGGGTTTACCGCATCGTAGTAAGCTTGGTTATCAGAACGCTTGAATGCGTGCACTTTGCCGTTTTGACCTTGCTGCGCAATACCACGCGCTGCAATCGCACTTTGCTTCAAACCTTCTAGTTGAATTTGGTCTGAGTAGGCGAAACCGGTTTTCTCGCCTGTGACTGCACGTACACCGACACCACAGTCAATATTGAAAGAGCCATCTTTAATGATACTGTCTTCTAGAACCAGAGACTCATGCCAGCTGGACTGAAAGTAAATGTCCGCATAATCGATCTGGCGCGTCGCAATGCTCGCTAGTGTGTCAGCGATGTCTTGCTCTGTCAGACCGTTTGGGGCAAGGAGTGCCTGTTCTATTTGGTTTATGCTCATAGTTAGCTCTTTTATTTCCGTTTCAATTCATTTTGAAAGCGACTGTGTTGAGTCAGCGGCATATTCTGCCTTACTTGCTGGTTGTGTGACAAATCTATCTCTGCCACCAGCAATCCTACTTGGTCATTCAATTGTTGGTGAACACGCCCCCAAGGGTCAATCACCATGGAATGCCCCCAGGTTTGACGACCACATGGATGCGTCCCCGTTTGCCCGCAGGCAAGAATCCAGCACTGGGTTTCAATCGCACGCGCTCTTAGCAGTACTTCCCAATGCGCCTCTCCCGTGACGGCGGTAAACGCAGCGGGCACAACGATAACTTGTGCTCCTGCTAAGCGTAGTGCTTTAAACAGTTCAGGAAAGCGTACGTCGTAGCAAATACTTAAGCCTACCGTACCAATATTGGTCTCTGCCGTCACGATGCGATTACCTGCACTAAAGGTATCCGACTCACGATAGCTGCCATACCCATCGGCTACATCCACGTCAAACATATGCAGCTTATCGTAATGAGCAATACGCTCGCCTTGCGGTGAGAAAACCAATGTCGTGGTAGTCACGCCTTGTTCAGTGCGAATCGGCATGCTTCCGACTATTAGCGTTAATTGATTGCGTTGTGCGATCTCAGATAAACACTGCTGAATAGGACCGTTACCCAAAGTTTCTGCGTTCTGGTGATACGCCTCTCGATTGGCAAACTGCGTAGCGTTTTCTGGTGTCACAACCAGCTTCACACCTTGCTCAGCAGCCAATGCGCATTGCTTGGCAATGAGGTCCAGATTCTCCTCGATATCTGGACCTGATGTCATTTGAATGATGCCAACACGTTCCATGTATTCAATTCCTTGTTCGTCGGAAGACTAACCGCGCAATTACTTCGCTTGCTCACGCAGTTTTTCTGGCAACTTGTATTCACCTTTGCTTCGTGAAATCTCTTTTACAGTAGGTGAATCCAGAGGACCTTTCACTTCGTAGTTTACTTGCGTGAAGACTTCCACTACTGGAGAAATAACCGTCGAAATCGCCAGTACGTACAACGCCGTTTGAGGCGCTACAGCAAAGGCAGTCAGCATAGGCAAACCTGAAGTAATGTCCGGAGTAAAGTTCACTTCCGCATCCACCAAGCGGGTGTTCATATCGGCGATGCCACGAATCTTCATTTCACCGGCCAGTGCATCCATCACAATATCGTTGGTGATAAATACACCATCTTGGATTTTGCCTGTACCCGTGATTGAGTTGAATGCCATCCCTTTGTCGAACACGTCGGTAAAGTCGAGCTGCATCTTACGAATGATCGAATCAAGACTAAACAGACCGAGCAATCGCGCCGCGCCACTCACTTCGGTGATCACGCCTTTACCAAATTCGGTAGAGACGTCACCTTGCAAACTTTGAGTCTTCATCGACCACGGCGCGCCATCCCAGTCTAGGTTGGCATTGATTTCAAACGGCGCTTGTTGGATGCCAGAGGTTATCCCAAAGCGCTCCATCAAATCACTGTTATTATCACCCTTAACTTTCATGGATAGGTTTGAATGACTTCGCTCTTTGGTTAGCTCCCACCAACCGCTCATATCAATACGGTTTTGACCACTACTGAAAGTTACGTTCTTCCATTCAAGTCGATTATTGCCACGCTCGACATCCACGTTTACCTTGCCGACCTTGTAACCTTGCAACCAGAAATCATCAATGTTCAAAGTTAAGTTTGGCATTTCTGCATGGAACTTGCGGTCAAAGTTTGAGATCAGTGGTGCGCTCTGGTCTTCACTAGCGAACAGAGAACTGCGCTCTTTCGTCATCTCATCAAAACCTGGAATATACAGGTGTAAATGCTCCAATGAGACGGACAAATCATACGGTTTGAGGTAATTGGCTTTGCCTTTCACTTCTTGGCTATCAACATCGAGCTGCCAGCTTAGATTCTTCTTACGTGCATTCAAATCCACATCGTGAAACTCGATACCACCAAGCTCCAAATTCTTCACATCCATGCTAATACGCGTTGGAAGTGGAACAGTCGGTGTTTTCATGCTCGACAAAACAGACTGTGTGGTACTTTGTGGAACGTGCATTAAATCCGCCCACTTATCGAGGCTCAAATCATCCAAACGAATTGAGGCGTCGTGTCCTACCACAGGGCTGATTTTGAAACCGCCGTTCCCCACAACGAGATTTGTTGCGGTCAATACTGGGACATCGCCTGAAATGTCGATTTCCGTTTGGTACTTCGCATTTGGGATCTGCAAACGAGCCGAAACACTTTCTTGGTTTCCAGAAGCTTGGAGCTTCGCTTGCCCTTTTTCGCCCCGTTTTTTCCCAAGCGGGTACGGATATTCACTTGCTAACTGACTAAGCTGAGCAAGCACATCCACTTGATAGGTAAAACCCACATCGTTGAGTTGTAGATCGATGTCCATTTGCCATGGTGCATGACCTGAAACAAGGCTTAACCAACGCTCGCCAAGGTAAGGTTTGAGTGGGTCTACCTCCCAATCACCAAGGGTATTGATGGTCACATTGTAGCCTTGCTCGGCGTTCTCACCACGAAAGTCCAGTGAGATTGGCTGCTTCAATAATTCAGCAGATAGACCAGAAGTAGTCACTACATCGTTATCGAACTTGATACGGCCAGTCGCGTTCTCTAACGTCATCGGCGGCGCATCAATATCTACGCGGTTGTTCTTAAGATCCGCATAGCCCCATGCGCGAGCATCTTTCTCGGTATCAAATGGGATATTGAGTTGGAATTCTGAATAAACAGGACCACTAACTTGCAGTGCGGTCAACGCAGCCCCCACAGAGTCAACCAGTGGCGTTGCCATCATGTAGTCACGAACTTCATTACCCGGTGCGCTTGCTTTCGCTTCGATCTCGATATGGCCACCTTCTGCAAGCTCGGGAATACGACCTGTGATTCGCTTCGCTTTCACGCCATTTAACGTGGCAGACTTCGAATCCAAGTACATGGCATCGTTTTCAAACAACAAATCGAGTTGTAAATCTGTAATGGTTGGCCAAGCAGTATCAAAGCTGAACTTCGCATTCTTCAATCCAACCCATGCTTGGAACATACCGTTATGCTCTTTATACGGGAAGTCACCTAGCTCGCCATACCAAAGCAGCTTCGCAGTATTGACCTTACCACCCTGAATCGCAGTAGATAGGTAGTCTGTCAAATCTTGCCCAAGTGCTAGAGTTGGAAGGTAACGCCACGTTTCACCAGCGTTGTAGAGATCAGCTTCTGCATAAAACGACAGAAATGGGCTTTGCTCTTTCGGGAAATCGAGACGGAACGCACCCAGCACTTGCAGATCGGGTGTCGCCGCAGTCACTTTATCAGACCACAAACGCCAACCATCTTCATCTTGCTGCCAAACGATGTCGACTTCACCCTGTTTGATGTTTAAAGGCGCTTGGAATACGTCCCCATATGGGAAGACATCATCGATAACCGTCACTTTCGCTTTTGCTTGTTCTAGGTTACCCGAGACTTTGCCTTGCACATGACTAAAGCCAGGCAGCAGCTCCCACTGCGTTAAACCCAATTCATCCAGTTCGGCTGAGTAACGTAGCGTATCTAAACCACCATTCATCGACAGGCGAATGTCCTCCACTCGTCCTTTCGGCGCTAGTTTATCTAGCAAATCCGTAGTGGATTCTGATTTAGGTGCTAGCTTAACGAGCGGGGTTAACGCTTCAATGTCTAATTGGGATAAGTTGAGTAGCCAGCCATCTGGTTGCCAATCAAAGGCAACATCCAGCTCAGGCCATGGTCGGTCATCGGTGCGAATTTGCAGTGAGTGACCATTTACTTTCCAGCCTTCTTTATCTGGTGAAAGCTTGAAAATACCAGACTCCAGCAGCAGTTCATGACGCCCTTTCTCATTCCACACTAATTCAGAGGGTTGCAGATCGACATAAGCGTAGCTTGGTTGGCTGTGTTGCAACGTCAACCAAGTGTTGAGACTCACTTTGCCTGACTCAACGCCAGACTCATCTTGCATGTAAGTGGTTAGCCAAGGCGTCACGGACACATCTTTTGCACTTACGTAAAATTCACCTGAGATATCACGCAGCGAACCATAATCTTTGAAGTTAGCACGCACTAACAATGAGTTGAGACTTGCGTCCGCAATGCTCACTGTGCCTTCCGCTAAGTGATGCTTACCTTGGTTGCTCCAACGTAATTGCTCGATGTCCAAGCGGCGTGTTTCACCAGACACTGACTTGTACCAAATACGTGAGTCGGTAATCGTGAAATCTTCAAACTGACGCAGTAACAAGGAGTCCAACTGATCAATCAGCTTTGATTCACTTTGGCTGACATTCGCTGCTGGGTCGTTACTTTCTGATTTAGACAACAAATCAACGGTACGAATATCTAACGCCAAGTCATCAATGGTGAGATCCGCGACCACAGGCTTAAACTTTAGGAGAGATTGAATCAAGTCGAATTCAATATGAATTTCATCCACGGCAAAGCGCGCGTCTTGGTTATTCGGCAGGTTCGCTTCTAAGCCTTGCAGTGCGATAGAGGGATGGCTATTACGCCAAGAGCCAGCAACGCTGGCAATAGAAAAGTCAAAACCTGTGCCTTGCTTGACCCAGGTTTTGATCTCATCTTGGAAGTGGTTAAGTTGTGGCAATGCTACGCGTAGTGTGGTTACTAAGATGGCTAAAAGCACTAATAACGTCACTAAAGTCCACGCGCAGAAACGCCCGAAACGGTTAAAACCAGAATTCACAAATTTTCCAATTACATCATGACGACGTCAAACTGCTCCTGAATGTACAGGGGTTCAGCTTGAATACGAACTTGCTTACCAATAAATACTTCGAGTTCAGCCAGTGCGTGAGATTCATCACCCAATAGTGTTTCCGCTACGTATGGTGACGCATATACGACAAAGTTGTCTGCATCATAAGCACGGTTCACTCGGGTAATTTCACGTAGGATCTCGTAACACACGGTCTCTACTGTCTTCACGCTACCGCGACCTTCACAAGTAGGACAGCTAGAACATAAGATATGTTCAATACTTTCGCGCGTACGCTTACGAGTCATCTCAACTAAGCCTAGCTGAGTAAAGCCGTTAATGTTGGTCTTCACTCGATCTTTTGAGAGCGCTGTTTCCAACGAAGTTAGTACACGCTTACGATGTTCTTCTGACGCCATATCGATAAAGTCGATAATGATAATGCCGCCTAAGTTGCGCAGACGCAGCTGACGAGCGATCGCTTGAGTCGCTTCAACATTAGTGTTGAAGATGGTTTCTTCAAGATTACGACGACCGACAAACGCGCCAGTATTGATGTCGACCGTTGTCATTGCTTCAGTTTGATCAATGATTAGGTAGCCACCTGACTTAAGCTCAACTTTACGTTCCAGAGAGCGTTGGATTTCGTTCTCTGTGTCGTACATATCGAAGATTGGCTTATCGCCTTCGTACAACTCAAGCTTATCAGTCAGCTCAGGAACATACTCAGACGTAAACTCTTTAAGGTTCTCGTATTCAAGACGAGAGTCAACCATAACCTTGTCTAGCTCAGTGCCAACAAAATCACGCAGGATGCGTTGTGCCAAGCCTAACTCACCGTACAAGGTCGAACGGGTTTTGTACTTCGAGCGACGCTCCATGACTTTCTGCCATAAGCGCTTCAAAAATGCCGCATCTTGAGAGAGCTCTTTTTCGTCTGCACCTTCTGCCGCAGTACGAATAATAAAACCGCCGTGCTCGTCGCAATAGTGGTTAACCACTTTCTTTAGACGCTCACGTTCACTTTCACTTTCGATACGCTGAGAAACGCCAACATGGCTAGCCCCAGGCATAAAGACAAGATAACGTGATGGGAGGGTAATATCAGTCGTCAGGCGAGCGCCCTTGGTACCTAGTGGGTCTTTAACCACCTGCACAACAATATCCTGACCTTGGCGAACCAACTCAGAAATATCACGAACTTGAAATTGTTGCTTTTCGTTTTCCGCCACACACTCAGTATGCGGAACAATATCTGACGCGTGCAAGAATGCCGCTTTATCTAAACCAATATCGACAAACGCCGCTTGCATGCCCGGCAATACTCGGCTCACTTTGCCTTTATAAATATTGCCAACAATGCCACGGCGCGATTCTCGTTCTATATGAACTTCTTGTAGTACTCCACCTTCAATCATGGCCACACGAGTTTCACTCGGGGTCACGTTAAGCAGCAATTCTGCACTCATGTGCACACCTCAAAACAATTATAAAAATTCTTGAATTAGCTGATCGGTTTCGAACAAAGGTAAGCCTACTACGGCGTGATAACTGCCTTCGATTCGGGTGACGAAACGCCCACCGAGTCCTTGAATACCATAACTTCCAGCTTTATCGCATGGTTCGCCTGACTGCCAGTATCGTTCTATTTCTTCTTCAGTCAGAGTTTTGAACCACACGTCAGTGATAACGACCACTGAGTGTTGTTGTTCTTTTGATACGACGCTCACCGCAGTCATCACTTGATGCTGACGACCCGATAAATCGCTGAGCATGCGTTTTGAATCTTCGAAATTTTTTGGTTTTTCTAATACGTGGTTATCGCACACCACCACGGTATCGGAGCCCAATACAACGGAATCAGGCTTAGCCATCGCTAAGCCTGCTTGAGCTTTTTCCAGAGAGAGACGCAAAACATAGTCTTTTGCTTGCTCGTGATCTTGTTTGGCTTCCTCTATATCAGGAAGCACAATATCAAAATCATAACCTAGTTGAGCAAGCAACTCTTTTCTTCTCGGAGAACCCGATGCGAGAACGAGGGGTAAGCCCTTTTTCACAACGCTACCTTACGTGCCATGCGCGACGGACGCGTCGCATTAATAAAAACATCCATGGCCAAAGTATACAGTTTATTGCCGCAGTCCACAGAGATAATGGATTAAATACTACGTCCTGGTTCAAATATTCCCCACAGAATATAAGAAGTTCCAGTAGCACGGTAAAAAAGGCAATCAAAATCGATTGTTGCCACAATGCCATGTTACGAATCACCAAGAAGTTCAACGCAACCAAGTAGATAACGATCGACATCATCATCCCTCGGATCCCGAGCGTCGAGCCAATCAAAATATCCCAAAGCAAACCTAAAACCAGAGCGGTACCAACGTTAACACGATGCGGCAGTGCCAGCACCCAATAACAGGTAACGAGGAACAGCCATGATGGACGTAGTAAATCCAAAACGCCTGGCCATGGAATAGTTTGCAGGACTAGCGCGACGAAGAAGCTGACGCCGATGACCATTCGGCTTCTAAATACACTATTGGCCATCGGTTACCTCTTGTTCTGAACCTTCTTCTACATTGGACTGCAGTACTTTGTGTTGACGGTCTTCATTCGGCCAAATCAATAGCAAGTAGCGCAGACGATCAAACTCAACCACAGGTTCCGCTTTGATTGATGCGAATTCTTGGCGAGTATCGTGATCCACATTCGTAACAGTTGCGACTGGGTAGCCTTCTGGATAAATACCACCAAGACCCGATGTCACCAGCAAATCGCCAACTTGGATATCGGTACTGGTTGGGATGTGCTCTAGTTGGATTTCATCCACTTCACCATTACCGGAAGCGATAACACGAATATCGTTACGAATCACTTGGACTGGAATTGCGTTTTTCGCATCTGTTAACAACAAGACACGTGCGTTGTGCGCGGCCACAAACGTTACCTGACCAACGATACCTTTCTCGTTGATAACAGGTTGACCAACGTAAACGCCATCAATACGACCTTTATCAATCACCACTTGGTGGCGGTACGGTGACGTGTCCACAGCCATCACTTCTGTGACGACTTTCTTCTCGTCACGGACGAATGAAGAGCCGAGCAGTTTACGCAGGCGTTGGTTTTCTTCTTTATACTGGTCGAGCAAGATCAGCTCGCTCTTCAGGCGAAGCACTTCGCGCTTCAAATTGCGATTGCCTTCAATCAGTGCCTGACGAGTATTTAAACTCTCGAACATTCCATCGAACATGCTACGAGGCAAATTAGCTGCGTATTGGATTGGCGCAACCATACTGTTCAATAGGTATCGGACGTTGGAAAACGTATCTAGACGGTTATCAGCCAGCATCAAGCTCGCCGACACGATGACAGCAAAAAACAGACGCAATTGCAGAGATGGACCTCTGCCAAAAATCGGTTTCATCTTGTTTTTAACCTGATTGCTACCATGATTATTGAGCCTTACTTGGCAACCTGAGAATCTGACATGAAGAGATTCTAGGTATGGAGCAGATTGAAATTACAGAGAGCAGAAATGAAGGTGAAGCCCATATGGACTCCACCCTGCACTTTATTCTTCAGAGAATAGATCGCCACCGTGCATGTCGATCATTTCTAGTGCTTTACCGCCGCCACGAGCCACACAGGTTAGTGGATCTTCAGCGATAACCACTGGAATACCAGTTTCTTCCATTAGTAGACGGTCTAGGTCTTTCAGTAGTGCACCACCACCTGTTAACACCATACCGTTTTCAGAGATATCAGACGCAAGCTCTGGTGGACACTGTTCTAGTGCAACCATCACTGCCGATACGATGCCTGACAGTGGCTCTTGTAATGCTTCTAGGATTTCGTTTGAGTTCAGGCTAAAGCTGCGTGGCACACCCTCTGCAAGGTTACGACCGCGAACTTCGATCTCTTGAACTTCATCACCAGGGTAAGCAGAACCGATTTCGTGTTTGATCTTTTCAGCCGTTGCTTCACCGATCAAGCTGCCGTAGTTACGACGTACGTAGTTGATCACAGCTTCATCAAAGCGGTCACCACCGATACGTACAGAAGAGGAGTAAACCACACCGTTTAGTGAGATAACCGCAACTTCAGTTGTACCACCACCGATATCAACCACCATTGAACCTGTTGGCTCAGAGACACGCAGACCTGCACCGATTGCTGCCGCCATTGGCTCATCAATTAGGTAAACTTCGCGCGCACCAGCACCTAGTGCAGATTCACGAATCGCACGACGCTCAACTTGAGTAGAACCACAAGGAACACAAACCAGTACACGTGGGCTTGGTTTAAGGATGCTGTTGTCATGCACTTGCTTAATGAAGTGCTGAAGCATTTTTTCTGTTACGTAGAAGTCAGCGATAACGCCATCTTTCATTGGACGGATAGCTGAGATGTTACCTGGCGTACGACCAAGCATCTGTTTTGCCGCATGGCCTACAGCAGCAACGCTTTTTGCAGAACCTACACGATCTTGACGAATAGCAACTACAGAAGGTTCATCAAGGACAATACCCTGTCCCTTTACGTAAATTAGAGTGTTGGCAGTACCTAAATCGATAGATAGGTCGTTTGAAAACATGCCACGAAGTTTTTTAAACATATTCTTCGCTCATCCTGCAAAAATTTAGAAGACAAAAATTGTCCTAAATGTACCAATGCCTCGCTGTCACAGCAAGGCATTGGTACACAAACATGAGCAGAAAGCCTCAATTTCTTGCAGTTTCCTTACTTAACGCAAGAAACCGAAGTTTGTTATTGTCCGGTTAAGCCCGGTTCACCACGATAAATCACTCGGTCATTGCCTCGATGAATACCAAACGTGACTACCGATGATGGGTTTTCTTCGGAGCCATCTTTATCCCAGTCGTATTTGAGCCAAGGGAGCGAATTGCCACCACCTTCAAGATTAAGCCATACGCGAGTTTGCTGGCGATACGGCTCTGCTTCTTTTGCTGTTACAGAACGAGAATGACCAGAAGCGACCTCTCCACCAGCCCCTAACGTGACATCCTTAGGTTTCGCATTATCACCTTTAGGCCAAATATGCTCTTGTTTAGCCTTCACACCCGTAACATCGGTTTGGCTGTCATTTGGGTTAGCAATAAAGCGGCTACCATTCCAGTATTCAACTCGTAATGGCACTCTCAACGTCGAGCCTTGGTTGCCACCGACATCATCTAAGTCTACACGACCAAAGCGGATGTCAGGTTGGGTAAGCAATCGTGAGTCTTGGCTCTCTCCTAGATTTAAGTAGGCAACAGGGTCGGTATTATTCGTATAAGTGAGACCTAATTTTGTTGTTTCCTTCCCTCCTGCATTATAAGGTCCATCTGCATACTCTTTCAGCTCATCAATCTTTGAAAAGTCTTTCCTAAAGCAAGCGCTTCCTATGGATTTATCGACAGAATCAGTTCCACAGACATGATTCCCCCCGATCGAAAACCTACCAATGCTCATAGTATCGCTTACCAAGCTCCAATTACCATTTGAGTTAGGAGCTTCAAACCGTTCGCCAAGGACACCCAATTCATCAACATTGAATTTAGCTTGAACAGCAGTTCCAGACAAAGCGTAGTTTTTCACTGAATCTTCATTGGAGTTCAGAGCCTCAACAGAATATGAAACTCCATCAAAAGGCTGCCCCATATATACAAAGTTCTGTTCATCAGGGTAAGTCCACGAACTGTCCACAATCTTAAAGTATTTTGGATAGAAGCGACCAACAGTTACGTCATACTCATCTAGTTTTTCATCCAAATACGTTGCTTTAGTTTGAAGATTTAACGAGCCAGTTTCATCCCATGTATATACCATTAATTTTCCAGCTTTAGCTTCTTCAGAATTAAAGTTTAGATTTGAACCGTCGTTTGGTGCTAGGTTAGCAATATCACCCTTTGATGGATAAATAACTGAAAAAGCGACATCGAGCGGTGCTTTGGTGTTGGCATCAGAAAAATAGTTTCGTGTAAGTGGATATTCACAAGCATCACCTCTCCCCTCACTGGAGTCAGGATGAACAATTGGCTTGTAAATGACATTGAAGCTCTCAGCAGCCGCAATAAACCCACTACCATCTGCTTGCGTTGCTGGATTGTACGTCCCACTATTTTTTGCCTTTATATCACACGCAGCAATTTTCCATGGTCGTGACTTAACGCTGAATGAACCATTCAATTTTGTCGTAGTTTTTTCCCCATTATCGGCGGCATCCGGAGAGATTGGGCAACTATCAGAATACTCAGGATCGCAATTAAAATTCGAGTCCTCTAGTTTGATAGTATAAAAACCTGCTTCTAAAAGCTTGAAG
The DNA here is from genome assembly GCF_963871815.1 of Vibrio sp. L85. NCBI lineage: Bacteria > Pseudomonadati > Pseudomonadota > Gammaproteobacteria > Vibrionales > Vibrionaceae > Vibrio > Vibrio sp. L85. The sequence continues at coordinate 33,903 of NZ_CAWMYL010000114.1, read as the reverse complement.
GTATCATTAGTTGACGCCCCTTGTTCTGAACTCAAAAATTCCGGTGCATAGGTCAATATGTTCTGACTTCGACCACCATTTGGAGCTTTAAGCTCTAACTGGATGCTTGGTGCTCCAGTGTAGCTTTTAACTACCGTTTTCTGACCATTACTGCAAGCTAGTACCCTTGTTTCGACATCATAACCTTTCCCGGCAACAATCGCATTTCCACTTGGTAGACCACTCACATCAAACTTGAAAGGTACGAACTTGAATGTCGATGTCTGTGTTTTAGCAGAATCATTGTCCACTGTTACTTTTAACGTATATTCATCATCAAGTTTAATACCAGCTTGATCCTTCACAGTAACTCCTAACTTCAACTTACCAAGTTTTGAAGGTACGCTACTTGTAGTGAATTTAGGATAGGAGCCAGACCCAGTGCCCTCTATCACATCTACAGAAAACTTATCTGAATCCGGAGAGATCTGAACAGTTACACCAGTGCTTTCTAGATTACCGTCATTTCTGGTCTGAATATCAAATTTTGGTTGTTCAGTTCCGCACATCAACGCGTACTGAGTAGCTGGAGACAGTGTTACTTCGTAATTGTCTGAAGGTGTAAAACAATGGTTATCTGTAGCAATGATGCTTGCCGAGTTATCCATCGAAATACTTCGGGCAGTAACCGCTCCATAAACTACTGCATTATTTTTTAACTCTACATTTGCTTCTGTATAGAGCAAACCAGTCAATTCAGCACTGTTATCAAACGTAATTTTATCGTTACCATGACCAATAATTATTAGCTCAGCTTTTCCAACTGTATAAAATTTCGCATTATTTTTCAGCTCCAGTTTTTTCACATGAATTTGTACTTTTTGTGAATCAGGTATAGCTATTTGTGCGCTATTATCAACCTTTAGCTCTTCTATCCAGTAAGTACCACTTTTAAAAGTAACTTTACCATTATTTTTTACCTCTAATTTTTCTAAAGCCTCGTACCCAGAAAATGTTTCATGCTCTAAGCTATCAACAACCACCTCTTTAGAGCTTTTGTGAAAACTTTCTAGCTCTAGTCGTTTAATCATTAAACCCTCATTACCAAAGCATCCAGAATTGTCACATGACGCGCTATTTTCTAAGGTAATCTTCGATTGAGGGAAGCCTACATAACGCTTACCGTTTGCAAGAGGAGCTCCTGAAATCAAAGCGTTATTTTTCATATATAGACGAGCATTGGAGTTACCTGTCCAAGTTTGGACTGGAGATGGAAACAACTCACAAATTTCACTTGTAGGAGGCTTATCAAATAAGAAATATGAAAATGGCTCAACAACATGCCCCCTCTCTGAGTCTTTTTGCATATCTTCTTCATTGATCAGCGCAACGCCTGTTTTTGTTACCGAACAACGACGCAGCCAGCCACCGTTGTTACCATTACGAGTTCGCTTGGATGCAAGTAATACTGGTGCAGATTTAAATCCAGAGACTGGAAAATCACTAACCTGTAAACAACCTTCAGTTACTGGTTTAATTACATTGTCATTTAAATCACCCAGTGTATTTCTTGTTGATCCATTGCCTAACCAAAATTTACGACCACTAACAAACCCTTGACCTAAACCAGCAACAAATCCAACTTCTTCTGGGGTATCGAGTTCAGCATTTTTCGTAACTTCGGAACGATCTAGAATAAGAGAAAAGCCCTTTGTTGTTGGGTTCAAAGCAATAGAAGTGAGCCACAAAGGCTGATTATTTTTGTAGTTATTTTTCGTTTGGAGTTGTACCAAGACACCTGGAGGGGACGCAAATTGAGCATTCAGACCATAATTGCGAAACTGAACGTCCTTGCTCTGATACTTTGAACCGCCGATATTAGAATAAGTCAGATCAGAGCTAACTGTACCAGCAACAATCGTTGCATCACCATCAAACCTGATAACACCCGGTTCAATGACCAAATAGTCAATATCCTCCATTGGGGCATCAAAGAAGGTAACAGCTTTCCCTTGTCCTTTATTATTACATTGCCACTTATTCTTGTGCGAATTGTATTTTATGTACTTACATGCAGCGGAGTGAGGGGGGAATAACTGTTTAACTATTGCTTGAGTTTTAGACTTTGACCATACTCGCAAGTCTGAAGGATATTCCGTCTTTTTATCCCCAAAGTTGGACATAGATGCATCAATCGTAGACATAACAAAAACCAGCGGCTCTTTGTCATAGGTATTTTTAAACTTGATATTACATGTAACACCACGTTCATTGTTTATTACTCGGCAATCTTCGGCAGGGATAGTGCCAAACTCAAACTGAGGGTTGTTATTTACAGCAGCGAAGCTTGAAAAAGAGGAAAGCAAAAGCACTCCAGTAAGTACTAACGTTATTATTTTTCTCATTATTATTTACTCCCTAACCCAAATCTCTTCTAGGCGCTGTACTTGAGCCCCCCCGGAACCACAAATTGCTGTGGCTTGCACTCTGAAAAGAGATTCAGCTTCAGAGGTACCTGCGTTAAAGGTACCGATATTTGAACATGTCATAGTATTGATTCGGCAACCCGAGCCTTGTGTAATCTGTGTAGGAGGAGATGTATTACCGTTTTCAATCTTAGAGCAAACATCAGCGATGACGGTGCCATCTGTGTTTAATGGATAAAGCTGAGTTAGTGCCCACTCATTGGCAGATTGAGCAATAAACCAAGCTTTGGTGCCTAAGAATTCTCTCGTTAATGTACTTTGGTTTGACCAACTTACTCTCATCAAAGAGGCAGCTAAGTACCCCATCACAATGATGACAAACAACACGACGATCAGAACACTACCTTGTTGGATATTTCTACGGAACATTGAGCACCTGCACGTCTTGTTGGTAAACACTACGCTCCCCGTTTTGAGTGAACTCTAAATTGATGTGTACAAGACCACCACGCTGCAGCGTTGGCTCTAGATAGTGCATATCACTTACAGAAGTATCGACACTATCCGCGACTGTAATTCCATTGCGCGTTATTTGATTATTTTCGAAGCAGTAACGTACTTCAGATTTATCTTGATAGACGTAATGACGGCTCGAAATAGAAGAGCCTCCAATCGTACTGGCGGCACCACTAATAACAAAGACATCACCAGTTTTGGCTAGACCACCAACATCTAAACTTTGTGAAGAAGAAGGTTGCAGATCTTCATAACGACTCGGATTAATAACCATCCAAACGTTAGCGGGCATTGGGTTTAACGTGGCGTCATTGCCCAATAAGAACTCCAAGTCGTTATTTGTCAGTGTGTAGAACCCTGAATACTCAATAGGTACAAACTCTAAACACTTCGTCGTGTCATCAGGCTCATGAAAACTATTCGGTACCGCATGGCGAATTTCTCGAGACATTTTCTCCAATACAAACTGGGCTTGAGTTTGCATACGTTGTCGGTCAATTGTATCCGCATAACCTTTCATACCAAGCTGAACATAACCCGCAATACCCAGCATGATAAAACTCCCGATCACAATGGTGACGATCATTTCCATTAAGGTAAAACCACGAGCTTTCATCAGTAGTTCCCTCTTATGGCAGTGAGTATTAATGGCTGAGTGTTGCTTGCAAAAATAGTAATAGTGATTTTTTTATAGTTAGTGGTGCCTGTCGTTTTCGCCGCAGATAAGTTGTCGTACGCAACTCCGACCTCAACACGGAAATTGCGATATTTATCTTCACCGCTCTTTCCTAATACATCAGCAATACTCCCACGCTTCACTCCTTGGCACTGACCTACCGTTGTAGACGTGCTCCAACACCCGATATAGTCATCTACGTCATTAAAATCATTAGGCGTTGCCTCCAAAGAACCGTCGAATTTTCTATCAGCACCTAATTTACTCACCTCAGTGCAATTCACACCGCTCTCACCACATCGAACAGTACCACCATCGAAGTCACTGTTTTCATCAAAGCCGCGCGCCAATATTTGCGACATAAATCCCTGCCCTAAGGCAGCCGCACGCATTTGATAATGAGGCATTGCTGAATCACGAATTTGAGGAACTAAAAAAGACGTAAACGCTATCATCGTAATCCCCATAAGAACGATGGCAATTATCATCTCAATAAGCGTCATACCAATGTGCTTTCTCATGAGCATGCTCCCTCCGAAACATAACCCTGAGGGTTGATCAATACTCGGCACTGGCTTTGACCGTTTTTATCTTGAATAAGAATAGAAATACCAGCAGAGGAAACATTGAGAGGATTACCCAATAGATCAAATTCAATGGGACTAGAGGCACCATTAATAATAGAAAACTGTGCTGAGTTATCGACAACAACATCGCTTCGAGCATCTCGTTCCTTACTAACCAGATTGCACGCTGCACTAGATCCTATACAAGTACTCGTAATCGATAGACAAAAGTTAGTGTAGCTAGAGTCCTCTCCAGCTTTGTAGCTACTGGGTAGACATCTTTCAGGATAAGACTTGTTTGGGATATTGATATTCGACTGCATGCGATTCACTTGAACTTGGCGAATCACAGAAATGGCTTGTTCTTGAAGTGCAAATGCAGACACACTGCCTTTGCCTATAAAACGGCTGGCAGCAAAAAGGGAGAGAATAGATAAGAGAACGATCACTAAGATCAATTCCATCAAGGTAAACCCTAATGTAGAGCTGCGAATTTTCATAACCCAACCTTAGGCTTAAGACAAGCGAAGTAAGTATACGATGAAATTATGAGAATAATGATAGGTTTATAAGTTTTAAATTCGAAGTGTGAGCAAGTGTACAAATAACCACCAATAAGTTATTTCTCTCCTTTCGAGCGCTCCAATTCTTCTTCAATTCGATCGTAGGTTTCTTTATTGCTTAGGGTTTCAGAAACGTGCTCAGCGGTTTGCTTAGTTTGCTCCCACTTCGCTTCGTAAGTTTCTGGTTCAAAGCTGATAAATCTTGGCAATACCACATAACCGATCACACCTAAGATAATCAGCCCAACCACAAATTCGATTGCACTAAGACCCGATGATTTACGCATATGAACTATTCCGAGATTAATCAAAATAAAGAGATAAAGGTCAGACTAGCTGACCTTTGAATTAATAGTTATTTCTTACAACCATCAGTGACAGTCGCTTTATCATTAGCTACTACTTTAAGTACAGCCGCAGCTCCAGACGTTGCTTGTTTATATTCAACACACGTAGAGTCATATTTTGGAATACCAAAATATGCGTACGTATTGTTATCTTTCGATTGTTTTTCTTTTTTCATTTCAAAATCACTGTCAGATCCAATGCCATCAACAATTTTCGAAATATCATCTTCTGTAGCTAAAGGGTAGCCATAGATTGTTTTTATCTTAGTACCATCACCCAAATCTAACTCAGTACCTTCAGCTTTAGCTGCAGTCTCAATACCAGCGATAGCTGACTTACCATATACAATACCAGATGCACCTTGAATAGCGCCTTTTAAACCTTCAAGTGTCGCATCACGAGCATCATCTTGCAGGTTAAGGAAACGTGGTGCTGCAGTTACCGCTAGAATACCTAGGATTACAATTACCACTACCAATTCGATAAGGGTGAAACCACCTTGTCTTTTCATTGTTTACTCTCTCTATGTAAGCATGCAGAGTGACTGCAAAGTTTATCGGTCACACGACCATTTTGGATATTGTCAAAACGGTTTTGCGTCTCAACACACTAAGCGAAATTAGTTAGGTGAGTACTTTCTCTACCGCTTGAGCAGAATGACGATTCGCCATTGTTAAGTAAAAGCTGCGCTAAAAAGTGAATAACCAAATGGTTTACTTTCAATTACAACCTTTTTCTTATGGTAATGTTTGCATTATACCGACTTTCATTCCTATTTATAGTACTTAAGTGTCAAAAAATTCACTCCGCCGACATTTCGACGTCTATTTTCAGGTAATTAGCGTCAGATATAACGACAACTCTCTGTCCATTTTCATAAGTATAGTGACATGTATAACTATTACTTTTAATTGCTCCACGAATTTCTAACAACTCGCTCGCCATAATTTTACGTTGCGGGTAATGCACCGCTAACCAAAAGCCACAATCCAAAACCCCGTCTTGACGAAATGGCGACACTAGACCTGCTTCTGTCATATCGAGTTCAAACCCATCCATCGACATATGTTTGGGCTCACCATGAACTATCCACGCCTGATGATAACGTTGCACGCTATCTTGCATCCAAACCTTGGCAAGCTTGGCTCCGGTGACTTGCGCTTGCTGCTCTACTGGCTTGAGGCTGTGCACAAACGCCACCAGCAAAATTAACCCAATAACACCTGCAAGGATAAGCGTTGCGCGACTCTGATTTTCAACCACTGGTTTAGCCGCCTTTGATGATGTCCAGCATCCCCCACATTGGAAGGAAAATGCCCAGAGCGAGCACCATAACCATGCCTGCCACAATGACCAAAAGTAGTGGTTCAATTCGAGCTGTCAGTGTCTTCAAGTCGTAATCCACTTCTCGATCGTAGAAGTCCGACACTTCTAAGAGAAGCTCATCGATACGACCAGTCTCTTCACCCACCGCTATCATTTGAATAACTAAAGGCGTAAAAATTTTACTGTTGATTGCCGTGACAGAAATGGTACTGCCCGCTTCAATAGCAGACTTCATTTCTAAAATTCGGTTTTCCAAGAACTTGTTGCCAAGCGCCTCACCAGCCAGAGCTAAAGACTGGTTTAGAGGTACACCGGATTTCAGCATCAACGAAAAGGTTCTTGAGAAACGAGATAGCTGTGCTCGGTTTACGATATCACCCACGATTGGCAATCGTAGACGGAACTTATCGAACTTCTCTCGACCATCTGCGGTTGCAACCCAAGCTCTAAATAAAAAGAATGCCCCAACGATTGCCGCAATGAGCAGCCCCCAAAAATTCACAAAGAAGTTAGAGGTCGCAATCAGGATTCTAGTTGGCAAAGGAAGCTCCACCCCAAAACGGGTAAACATCGATGCAAACTCTGGGATCACCAGAATGTTCAAAATAAACATTGCTATAGTGATGAACACAATAACGAATGTTGGGTAACGCATTGCTGCTTTAATTCGCTTACGAGTTTCTAGTTCTTGCTCGTAGTAATTCGCCAATTGCAATAAAGCTTGGTCTAGTCGACCTGTGTTTTCACCAACGTTGATCATAGAAACAAACAACGGGCTGAATACCTTGGAATGTGGCTGCATTGCCGAGGACAAGCCACGACCATTGCTCAGCTCCGCTACCACATCTTCAAGCGCTTCTTTGAGCTGTTTGTTTTCGCAGTTTTGCAGCAGCCCACGCATAGAACGCAGCAGTGGTACACCAGCCTTCGTCAAACTAAATAGCTGGCGAGAAAACAGGATAATCACTTCAAGCGGAATCGCCGGTACGAACAATTTAGACAGGCTAACTTTGCTCTTTACCGCTTCTTTTTCCAAACGCAGGTTAAGAGGAATGATCCCCTTATTCATCAATGCTTCCGCTGCAGCTTCATAATTCACAGCATCGACTTTGCCACTGGTGGATGAGCCGTCTAAAGTGCGACCTTGATAACGAAAAGTTGGCATTCACTTACCTACATGAAAATTGGGTCGGTTTTACCAGAAGCATCCCCTTCACCTAGGGTCATCACTTCATCCAAACTAACAATACCTTGCAGTGCCAGTTCCATCGCTGAAGCAAGTAGTGGCTTGTAATTCTCGGAACGTCTCGCTGCTTGAGCGAACCCTACCGCGTCATTCGCACGCAGCTTGTCCATCATTTCATTCTCTAGCTCAAGCATTTCGAACACACCGATTCGACCTCGATAGCCCGTCAAGTTACAGTTTTGACAACCCGCACCTTTGTGGAAAGTGGTGCCGACTTGATTCGGAAAGCGACCAGCCAACCATTGCTGGCGCGATTCATCCAATACATCCGTGGTTTTACAGTCGGGACAAACACGACGAACCAGACGCTGAGCAACCACCGCACGGACCGCACTCGCAACTAGATAACCAGGCGCCCCCATATCAATCATACGTAGCGCACTGTCTACTGCGTCGTTGGTGTGTAACGTACTTAACACTAAGTGACCAGTCAATCTCTACTGTTTCTTGGTCACGCATCTCACCAACGAGGATGATGTCCGGGTCCTGACGCAGGAAGGTACGTAGCACGCGAGAAAATGTTAGGTCGATCTTACTGTTGATCTGAACCTGAGTAATACGTGGTAGGCGATATTCCACCGGGTCTTCTGCAGTGATGATCTTCTTGCCCGGTTCATTCAACTCACTCAGTGCGCCATAAAGCGTGGTGGTTTTACCAGAGCCTGTCGGTCCCGTAACCAAAATCATACCGTGAGGACGAGAAAGCTGGCGACGTAAGCGAGCAAGCAGCTCTGGAGGTAGACCAGAGTCTTCAAGTTTGCGCAAACCAGAAGATTGGTTGAGCAAACGCATCACCACCGACTCACCGTATTGCGTTGGTAGTGTCGACATACGAATATCGATCGATTGACCACGAACTTTGATATTAAAGCGACCATCTTGTGGCAAACGCTTTTCAGAAATATCTAAGTGCGCCATCAGTTTGAGGCGCAGAACCAGCGCAGAGGCAATATTAACTTCATTTAGAAGCGTCTCGTGCAATACACCATCAACACGTTGACGTAAGCGAAGCACTTTGTCATCAGGCTCGATGTGAATATCTGACGCGCCGACTTGCACCGCATCTTCAAACATCGAGTTAACCAGTTTTACGACTGTGACTTCTTCGCTATCACCTTCATCAATACCATAGTCAAAGCCTTCAACGTCCTGGTGCTCAGCCTGAAGCTGCTCAGCAAACGAGGCGATTTCTTTTGTACGACGGTAGTAACGGTCAAAGCTTTCGACTAACTGACGTTCTGGCGCAATGATGAACTCTAGGTCATATTCACCAAGCAAGTTCATCAGGGATTCTTGAGTAAACAAGTCCGCAGGGTCACTCATTGCAACGCGTAGCGTGTCACCGTTTCGAGCAACGACCATGGCACGCAAGCGCCGCGCGTGCACTTCGGGCAAAACTTGTACAGCATCGGCATCAATCGGGGCTCGGCTCAAATCAATCAATGGCAAACCGAGCTGCTGAGATAAGAACTCCAGCATCTGCTTTTCGCTGATAAAACCAAGGTCAATCAACGCATCACCCAGTTTTTGTCCTGTGCTGTGCTGAGCACTCAATGCTTGCTGAATTTGTTCTTCAGAGACAATCCCCTCTTCAACAAGTAGATCACCCAAGCGCTTTCTCAACTGAATTTTCATTGCGCGTTCTCCAGTTGTTTTAAGATGTTCAAACGGTCACGAATAAATGCCTGAGACTGATTCGAAATACCCACTTTCCCCAATGCTTGTTGATAAGCGGCAATAGCAGCAGAAAAATCCAATGCTCGCTCTTGCTGAATACCTAAACCAAGCCACCAGCGCGCGTTGTCAGGTTCGCGCTGCGTCAGCAGTTGGTAGCTTTCTAGGGCAATTTGATTTTGTTTTTGCTTTTGTGCCAAAGCAGCACGCATCGCTAGATAATCACGGCTTGGTGCAGGAGGCAGATGCACTAGAGGGCTCAGCGCCGCTTCTGGTTGGTCTGCTTTCACCAATAACTTTGATAACGCTAAGCGAAGTGACTGGTTATTCGTATCTAGCGAGATACCAGCTTGTAGGATTTCGTAGGCTTTGCGCGTGTCACCTTTGCCAAAATATAATGCGGCTAGCTTTTGACGAGCTTCAAGGTTCGTTGGTTGGTAACGAAGTGCTTCATTAAAAGATGACAATGCGGTTTTCATGTCATTCGCATCCATCGCTTTATCCGCTCGTGCCAACGCTTTTTCAGCTAACTCTTGATGGGTCAGTTCTACTTGCTCAATTCGCATCGAATGCTCTTGCTCAACATTCGATGAATTCGTCACATTATTGCTCAAACTCGCCAACAACACTGGCTGCTCGACCGTGCTGCTCACCTCATTACGAGGAACATAATCATCCACCTCTGGCGTTGATTTCGCAGCAGATAATGCGACTTTTACCTTCGGTTTTTCAATTCGTTGCGTGTACACCACATCATTTAATTGTGGCGTTGTCTTATTAGTTGGAGATTGGCTTACTTCAACTACGGGCAAAGGTGGAACATTCTCCATATTAGTCGTTGAAGACGAAACTGTTGCAATCTCTTCAATAGGAGCGGGACCTTGAGATACCGCCCAACCACCGACAGCTAAGCTCAACGAAAAGCCCCCCACAAGCCATAGCCATGGTTTGCTTCGAGAAATACTCGGGATCTCTGCCTTGGTTAGTTCCGAAGGCGATTCTTTTTCAGCAAGTTCTGATAATGCTTTATTGATGGCACTCAAGGCTGACTCCATCCCCAAAATACGGGAGATTTAAACTTAGGTTTACGTGCGTCAAAAGTGTCATGCATGGCAACGTAAACATGATGATTTTTCAAAAGCGTACAACGGTCATTGAACGCAGTAAGTAAAGCTTTATGGCTGATCTGATTAATCAATCTCGGGATGCCCATCGCCGAGCGCCAAATGGCTTTCTTTTGTTCAATAGAGAAGATATGCGCCCCATTACCCGCTTTATCTAGACGATTGTTGATGTAGGCAATGCCCTCTTCGATCGAGAGAGGACGCAGTTGGCAACTGAACGTAATGCGTTGACGAAATTGGCGCAATTCGTGAGTCTCTAATCGCTCATCTAATTCGGGCTGACCAAACAATACCAATTGAATCAACTTATCTTGTTCCGTTTCCAAGTTGCCAAACAAGCGCAAGGTTTCTAACGCTTCAGAAGACAGAGCTTGTGCTTCATCAACAATCAGTACCGTTTTTTTTCCTGACACGTGGACTTGGATCAGCCGCTCTTGGATCAGTGAAACGACTTTAAGTGGGTCAGTATCTTCAATCCCAAGCTCTCTGGCCACTGCAAACTGCAATTGCTCACCACTTAGAACCGGATTTGGCAAATAAACTAATTCGACTTGTGATTCAATTTGCTCAATCAGTTTTCGGCACACCATGGTTTTACCCGTGCCCACTTCACCTGTTATTTTGATGACCCCTTCCCCCATTTTGACGGCTGCCATAATGGTCTGAATCGCCTCATAATGAGGTACCAGCCCCAGAAACATTTCTGTATTTGGGGTTAGTGAGAAAGGTTGAACTCGAAATCCAAAATGTGACAGGTACATACTCGAATCACAACACCACGTTAAACAGAGACTTCCTAACGCCAATTACTCAGCGTCAGGAAACCACTCTTGCAGTAAATCACGTGAGCGCTCTAGCTCTTTCTGCCATGTATTTACGCCAACAACTGTTGGTTTAAGAAGAATGACGAGTTCTGTTTTCTGCGATACGTTATTGATAGTTCTGAACAAGTTACCAAGTGCAGGCACATCACCTAGGAACGGTACTTTTGACACTTGCTCGATATTTTGCTGTTTCATCAAGCCGCCAATAACCACCACATCGCCATCTTTTGCGCGAATCACTGAGTCAGATTCTCGAATCGAGCTTTTTGCCAGCGGGAGTTGAACGTTGTTGAAGTCACCACCAAGGTTTAGCTTCTTAATCTCTTCTTCCACTTCAATTACGGCAGGGTGAACATGCAGGAATACGTTACCTTTGTTGTCAATCTGTGGCGTAACATCTAGAGAGATCCCTGAGAAGAAAGGCGTCAACTCAACTTCAGGAACCGCATTAGAGTTTTCACCATTACCCGCATTACTAGAAAGTTCGGTTACAAAGTACTCGTCGGTACCGACTTTAATAACTGATTTCTGGTTATTTGCTGCGGTAATACGTGGGCTAGAAAGCACGTTCAAGTCGCCCTGCGTCGCCATAAAGTTCATCACGGCTGAGAAGTTACCATCACTGATGGTGATATTAGTTTGCCCACCTAAAAGTGAACCAATCGCATCCAATGGAGGTAGACCACCTGTAGGACCTGGACGGTTGATAACTACGCTACCTGAATTACCAATAGAAGCAGTCATATTCGACCAGTTGATACCTTGCTGGTAACCATCACTTAGCGTCACCTCTAAAATCTTCGCTTCTAGGATAACTTGGCGCTGCATACGCTCCTGAGAAACGCCCAAGAACTCACGAACTTCACGAATTTCATCAGGGAAAGCACGTAAGGTGATCACACCCGCTTGTGGCGTAACAACAACACTTTGGCCTTGACCTGAACCAATTAGGTTTGCAACGGCTTGTTGCAGCATCGGCCAAAAATCACTTTCGGTGATGGTTTCAATGCGTGTACCGCCAGTCGATGTGGTTGAGCTATCACCGTTGTTGTTATTTGAATCAGAAGAATCTGAATCGTCAGAACTGCCACCAGAGCTAGAAGTGCCCGCAGATGTCACAGAACCCGTCACGATACTGGTCAGTGAGCGGCCAGAACGTTTGAACTGAAGATAATCAACAGGAATGGTCACTGTGCGCATACCAGCAGGATAAACCTGAATCACTTTGCCTGATTTCACAACATCGTAGCCATACATGTCTTGTACAACGTTGAGCACTTCATCTAGGGTGACGTCGGAAAGGTTAACGGTGATGTTGCCTTGCACTGCTGGGTGGATAGCCACACTGTATTCAGTTCCTTTCACCAAAGAGGCAAAGAAGCTACGAGCTTCTACTGCGTTCGCTTGGATTCTAAAACGCTTTAAAGTGCCTTGCTCTGAAGACACGCTAGTGTCTAAGTTCGGCATAAGATCGGCTTCTACAGAAGAAGGGATCTCTTCTAGTGCACGGCTATTTGCTTCATTGATAGACTCATTAAGTGCTTGCTTCACTTCCACTGGGTCTCGGTGCCCCATAGAACAACCCATTAAGGAAGCAACCACGATTCCTACAACTAATTTGCGCATATCTGATCAGGCTCTGGTTATTATTTTTTTACGTTTAAACCAAAAAGCTCTAGTTTCCACTGACGGTCACCACGCTTTAAAGTTACAAATTCACTGTTGATACTGGCTACACGGTAGCCATTGAGTTTCGCTCCCGGCTCAACAATACGGTTATTCAAAATCGCCACGCATTGAGTATTTGGTTTACATACAATACTGTTCAGTGTTGGCAAGCGATATTGTTTTGCTTTCGGCTTTGTTTGCTCTGTGACTGGCTTTTGCCAGCCTAATGGTGCTGTTGGGTCTTGGCTTGCCCAGCTATGACCAGCAACAACTGTCAGCATTAGGGAGATTATGATTTGCTTAACCACCAATAAACTCCTCTCGTGAACCTAAGGTGTAAACTTCCAGTACAAGTTTTGCTTTTGGATATTCTTCCACGTTGTAGCTAAAGCTTCGCCAGTAGTAACTCGCTGGTAAACCTTCTAATTTCGTCAGATAGTTAGCAATTGAAAAGTAATCGCCAGTCAGCTCCATGCGCACAGGGTGTACGTAATAACCCGAGTATTGCGACGCTTCTTTGTCTTCTGTAATTGGTTCAGCAGGTAAAGTTTGTAGAGATACCAAATGAATACCACTTTGCTGCTCTAAGACACTCTCTAACAAACTTGCCATTTGCGAAGGAGTAATCAAATGTTCGATGATCTCTGAAAGTTGCATTGAAAGGTGTTGGCTTTCCATAAGCAATTGAGAGATAGCTTGATCAATTTCCGCGTTCGGATCTTTTTTCAACTGCGCTTGAATACGTAAGATCTCGATTTCTGTCTGTTGATTCGTCTGTTTTAAGTTACGTAGCTGCTTATCGTTACTCGTAACCTCATTCAGTTTTGGCTCCAAGACCAAAGTGAAAAGCAACATCACTACCGTCACTAAACCACACAGTGCGATGAGTACTTTTTCACGCCCGCTCATTTCATCGAAGCGCTCTTCTAACGAGGACCAAAACTCATTCATTTCTCTTTGTCTCCGCGCGTCTTCAATTCAAAGGTCACGATGTTGTCTTCATTACGTCCGATTTTTACGTCATCAAACGTGCGCCCTACAAGACTAATTTCATTTTTAAACTGGCTTACCCAATTCGGAACTGCGCTTGGCGATCTCGCCAAACCTTGGAGATCTAAAGTCGATGCATCAATACGAATTGCAGACAAAGAAATGTTGTTGCTGCCCAACTTGGCTAAAGCCTGCATTACGCCAGAATAGCCTGTACGTTGTGAATCATCGTACTTACCAACGGCTTTTAATGAGTCACGCTTCGCTTTTACTTCACGCTCTAAACGCGCTTTGGCTGCGATCTTATTGGTGTCTGGCTGATGCTTACGTAATTTGGCTTGTTGGTGTTGAAGTTCTGACTTCATGATATCGCCCTTGCTTTTCACAATCGCAATTTCATCTTCTACACCTTGGCTTTGCCAAGTCACATAACCGTAAGAAACAAAGATCAACGCAGCCGCAACACCCCAAGAAATAGCAACGTTTTTGAGGGTTAATAAATTCTTCTTCGGTTTAAGGAAGTCTGGATAAAGATTGACACGTCGCTCACTGGACGTAGCTAACGCCGTATCTGCCAGTACATGACCAGATAGTTCGTGTTCTTCAGTAAGCAACGGAGAGACTTTGGTGCTTAAGCGGTAGTTAAGCGATTCCACCAGTTCTTGTTCATCTTCATCATCACAGCACACCTTCAGTTGGTGCAACTGAACATGACGCAGTTGAGAAGAGAGGTAATCGATTGAACGCTGCAGCTCTAGCGACAAGCTATCCATTTGTAAGTCACTCGAAGGTACGCCCGTTAATGGTGGCGTTACACTGCGAATAGAGCGGTGGAAAGCGATAGTATGATCAACAAATGCGCTGATACGGAAGTGTCCGCGTGCGCTGCGTTGTAGCAATAAGAAATTACCAAGTTCACCTGAGGTATCACCCCAGATGTCATCCTCAGGAATAATCGCTTCAAGGCTCAGTTGAACTCGACTCGCAAGCAGTACAATCTTATCGAGAATTTTGCGAGAAAGAACATAAGCTTGGACTTTATTCGAGTTTGGTAGCTCTACTGCATCGGCAATAATGTCAATAGCACGCTCTGATATCAGCTCTTTTAACAAAAACGGCAACGCCGATGGCCACTCATTGCGAGGCATAGCAGGCTTGTCGATTTGGTACATCTGATAGTAGTTGTGAGCTAACACAACCGTTAACGAATCATAAGAGCTTGCAGCTACACTTAATGCCTGTTCACAGGCACGTTCCCAATTTGATTCTGAGATCTCAAATTTAGATGGTCGGCTGCTTTTCGTCGGTGATGATAAATAAACTGCGTCTGGCTGAATAACCAAAAAGCAAGTGCGACCACCGACCGATGATCGCTTGAGCTTGTCGAGTACTGCTTTAAAATCCATGATTATTATCTTTATTTTTTTCGCCAGCGATTTCTTCGTCCCAGTTTAACTTGGGATTCAGATTGAGAAGTCGGCGCCGGTGTAGAACGAGGAAGGTACTGCTCTTCAGAAGAGAAGTAACGCCCTTGCCCACCGTGAACACCCAACTCATTAAGCGTGTTCAACTCGTGCTTATTCTCAATACCCACTGCTATTATTTTTGTTTTGCTGTTTGCGGCCGCACCCAACATACTGCGAACAAACAACTGGTTTTCATGTCTCTGATCGATCTTTGTTACCAAGCTGCGATGAAGCTTGAGATAACGAATGTCTACTTCTTTTAAGTAATGCGTGCTGACAATGGTACGTCCGGCCTGCCCAATCATTACGTAGCATTCTAAACCGGACAGCATTTTAGCGACTGGTCGCATAAAGTCTAAGTGTCTTACAAATTGTGCTTCCACAAACTCAAAAATGAGACACTTTCTTTGCTCCCGTGACAATTGTAAGAGTTCATCACGGAACCACTTGAAATATTCTCGCTGCCCAAAAGGCACAACATGAAGATTAAGTACATATTGCTTAGAGCTATCAAAGTTGTGTTTAAAGTCTTTTAAGAATGTACCAATAACGGCGCGATCCATTTGCGCTTCATAGCCGACTTGACGAACGGCAGAAATAAAACGAGAAGCTTTAACAATGCCATTTTCCGGATCGCGAATCCGACATGTTAACTCTTCGTGCAATGGTTTTTTATGCGCCACATCACTTATTGAATAGGCTGATTGTGCGTAGAGTATCACATTTTCAGACGTGAGTGCTGTGTCAAATAGCGTACGCCATCTCACACTGCCTCGTGCTTCTTCATCATGATTCCACTTTTTAAAACGGCTCCAATTATTGTTGTTCTGCAATTGGGCACTACGCAATGCGGTTTCTGCTTCATCAATGATTTGGCTATGACGCTCTCCTTCTTTGTACATGGTGATTCCGATATGACACCAGTTATCAGAATCCAATGGATAAGGAGGATGGAGTTTTTCTAATTGACGAATACATTGAGACGCCAAGTTTGCGACATCTTTCGCTGCTTGGTGAGGTAAGAAAAGCGCAAAGTCAGCATCGTAGTAACGAGAAAATACGACATCGGGATAACGTTGAACTAAATTGGACAGTAAACTACCAATCTCAACGATAAATTCATCGCAAGTTTGTTTGTCCTGTTCTTCTTCTACAGATTTCCAATCTTGAACTCGTATCAGCATCACTGCACCACGAGCCCCACTTTCTAACAGCGCCGATTCAAGCTTACTATCAAACAAAACTCGGTTTGCTGTACCAGTTAACTTATCGAGGAAAGTTTGAGTACGAATAAAGGTATCAAAGCGACTGCGCTCTTGGCGGGCATCTTGCAGCTCTTCAATTAATACATCCAATGCTTCGCTTGCCGTGTATGGCCATTCTCGCTCATCACCTTTCGCGTATTGCTCAACCCGCCCAGCTAAGATCATACGACCGCGCTCTTCGAGCATTTCAGAGCCAGCAAGTTGTTCTTTGAGCCATGCAACACCACGCATCAAGCAGAAGATGATCAAGATGACCGCGAGCGTAATCGACCACAAAGCTTGCATTGAATAGCCGTAGCCTAAATAAGGAGGAATAGCCTTAAAGTAGATGACATAGTCTTGGTTGTGAGTGAGCTGAAACTCATGCTCAAACAACATGGAACTGTCTATCTTGTGGGAGGTGTCTTTGAAGCGGTATACGACGGCGTTATTCGTCGAGAGCGTCATCTCAACAATGTTACTTGCCTGTAGCATCTTTGGCATCCAACGCTGCATGGAATATGCTGCGTCAGGGTCTTCCATCTCTTTATCAACCACTTCAACGATCCCTTCCAAATAATGGTTGAGATACTCTTGCCCTAGTCGCTTAAAAGAGAGGGTGCCGCCGACAAACAAGATAAACATTGCGCAAATGACGATCATGGTGACAAAAGCCACCAGCCGCGTGCTTAGCTTAAGAGTTGGGGTATACCTCATGAATACCAAATTCCTTTTCTATTCATCATATACCTTGTTGAAATGTTTATACTTGATAAGCGTTCAGTAAACAATCGCATTCGTATGAATGTGAGAAGCTGAGGCGGAAAGAAACAAGGCATCATTCGATATTTGAGAGTTGCTGCCTTTTTGTGGCGATACGGAAATAATGTGAACCACAATGACAGAACATAACGGGAATAAAAAAGCCGCGAAATTCGCGGCCTTTTAAATTCAATATCAATTAGATTTTAGAACGGGATATCGTCGTCAAAATCCATTGGCGGCTCGTTATATTGCGGCTGTTGTTGCTGCGGAGCCTGTTGTTGCTGTTGCTGAGGAGCGTTGTATTGCTGCTGTTGAGCCGGTTGTTGAGGTTGACCCCAGCCGCCTTGTTGCTGCTGTTGTTGACCGCCACCCATTGGAGCGCCACCTTGAGCACGACCGCCAAGCATTTGCATTACGCCATTGAAGCCTTGAACAACCACTTCTGTTGAGTAGCGATCTTGACCACTTTGGTCTTGCCATTTACGAGTTTGAAGTTGACCTTCAACGTAAACTTGAGAACCTTTACGTAGGTACTCACCCGCTACTTCAGCAAGCTTGCCGAATAACACAACACGGTGCCATTCTGTTTTTTCGCGCTGTTCGCCAGTCGCTTTATCACGCCATGACTCAGAAGTTGCAATCGTGATGTTTGCTACTGCACCGCCATTAGGCATGTAACGAATTTCAGGGTCGTTACCTAGATTCCCCACCAAAATAACTTTGTTAATTCCACGGCTGGCCATGATGTGCTCCGTTTCACTCTGGATCTATATATAAAATTTTAGCGCATAAGAATACACGCTTTGGTGTTTTGATTAAAGCCTAATCCCATTGTGTTCTGAGATTAGAAATTGTGGAATCAAAATCTCACTCCAACCTCTAGGCGTAGCATTTTTGATTCGTTTTGCAGATATCGTTTCGCGAACCTTTGAATCTCAACGCATTTCCTCTCTAACGCTATAGCTCCAAATTGTGATTGATGACACCGTATTTGCGTTTTTGACCTCATGGAACTTCACTCAAGGAGATTAGGGCGCGTGAAAAAATCAGCTTATGCGAGAAAATTGTTTTTGATCAGTATGGAAGACGACGCAGAGAAAAAAGTCGAAGCGCTCGTGAAATACACTGATATTGATATCCCTGTCATCTCCACACAAGCACTGATGGAAGCCAATCCAAAGCATCGCAATAAAATCCTGTTGATTGACTTTAGTGAACATAAAACACTCGTACAATCGATCAAAAACTTGCCTTTAATTTGGAAGAATTTTGAAACGGTCATATTCAATGTTCCTAAACGCTTAACCACCGATGAGTTGTTGTCTTTTGGGCAACTAAAAGGCGTATTTTATCAGGAAGACTCTCTAGAGCAGGTAGGTGAAGGCTTGAGAGAAATCGTGAATGGTCAGAACTGGTTGCCAAGAAATGTCACTAGTCAATTGCTTCACTATTATCGCAATGTCCTCAGCACGCACACCGCCCCAGCAACCGTGGACTTAACCATCCGTGAGTTGCAAGTTTTACGTTGTCTTCAGGCAGGAGCATCTAACAATCAAATGGCAGAAGAATTGTTCGTCAGTGAATTCACCATTAAATCTCACCTTTATCAGATATTCAAAAAGCTCTCCGTAAAGAATCGCGTTCAAGCTATCGCTTGGGCAGACCAAAACCTGTTGTCATAAATCAGATGAACAACACAATTTCGCTCATACAGTGATGGCTCATGCTTATTTAGGCTCAAATTGACGTACTTTTTCCTACTTAATTCATGATTCATATGCATCTCTCGTGTTAAAGTGATGCCCAGATTCTTGATTAAAAAATGAGAAAGGATATTCCCCCAATGATTAAAAAATGTCTGTTCCCTGCAGCTGGCTATGGTACGCGCTTCCTCCCAGCGACTAAGTCTATGCCCAAAGAAATGATGCCTGTAGTGAACAAGCCACTGATTGAGTACGGTGTAGAAGAAGCCATCCAAGCTGGCATGAATGGCATGTGCATCGTAACAGGTCGTGGTAAGCACTCAATCATGGACCACTTCGATAAAAACTACGAACTGGAACACCAAATCAGCGGAACAAACAAAGAAGAACTATTGGTTGATATCCGTGAAATCATTGACTCTGCAAACTTCACTTACATCCGCCAGCGTGAGATGAAAGGTCTAGGTCACGCAATCCTTACCGGTCGCGAATTGGTCGGTGATGAACCATTTGCAGTAGTACTTGCCGATGACCTTTGTGTGAACGAGCAGGAAGGCGTGTTGGCTCAAATGGTAGCGCTATTCAAGCAGTTCCGTTGTTCAATCGTTGCTGTTCAGGAAGTACCAGAAGAAGAAACTCATAAATACGGCGTAATCTCTGGTGAGATGATCAAAGATGACATCTACCGCGTAGACGACATGGTTGAGAAACCAGAACAAGGCACTGCACCAAGTAATCTAGCGATCATCGGTCGTTACATCCTGACTCCAGACATTTTCGAACTGATCGAAAACACGGAACCGGGTAAAGGCGGCGAAATCCAAATCACTGACGCACTGCTTAAGCAAGCAAAAGCAGGTTGTGTATTGGCGTACAAATTTAAAGGTCAACGTTTCGACTGTGGTAGCGTAGAAGGTTACATCGAAGCCACAAACTACTGCTTCGAAAACCTATACCTAAAAGACGAAAAGAAGTCTGAGCTAGGTAAACACGCAACGAAGAAAGAAGTGTAAATAACTCAAACTTACTGATTCTAAAGCCCAGCTTAATGCTGGGCTTTCTTTTACTGTTTTTTTGTCCAGTATTTTCTTTGCACATTTCTCACACTATGTAATACTTGCGTCACTTGGTTATACATAGAGCAAAAACGATGGATAAAATAGAAGTTCGTGGTGCCCGCACCCATAACCTCAAAGACATCAACCTCACTATCCCCCGCGATAAACTGATTGTCATTACTGGTTTGAGTGGTTCTGGTAAATCCTCTCTCGCATTCGATACTTTGTATGCTGAAGGTCAAAGACGTTACGTCGAATCCTTATCAGCTTACGCACGCCAGTTTTTGTCTCTTATGGAAAAACCAGATGTTGACCACATAGAAGGTTTGTCTCCTGCAATCTCGATTGAGCAGAAATCAACATCACATAACCCACGCTCTACTGTTGGTACTATTACTGAGGTGTACGACTACCTGCGTCTACTTTACGCACGCGTTGGTGAACCTCGTTGTCCAACACACCATACGCCTCTAGCAGCACAAACCATCAGCCAAATGGTCGATAAAGTCTTAGAGTTGCCAGAAGGCAGCAAAATGATGCTACTTGCTCCTATCGTGAAAGAGCGTAAAGGTGAGCACGTTAAGACACTGGAAAACCTAGCAGCTCAAGGTTTCATCCGCGCACGTATCGATGGTGAAACTTGCGATCTTTCTGATCCACCGCCGCTAGAACTGCACAAGAAACACACTATTGAAGTAGTTGTGGACCGCTTTAAAGTTCGCCCAGATTTGCAGCAACGTTTAGCTGAATCCTTCGAAACCACGCTAGAGCTTTCTGGTGGTATTGCGGTTGTGGCACCAATGGACGGCGAAGGCGAAGAAGTGATCTTCTCAGCCAACTTTGCTTGTCCAATTTGTGGCTACAGCATGCAAGAACTTGAGCCTCGCTTGTTCTCGTTCAACAACCCTGCAGGCGCGTGTGGCACTTGTGATGGTTTAGGCGTGCAGCAATACTTTGATCCAAGCCGAGTCATTCAAGATGAAACGCTGAGTTTGGCACAAGGTGCGATTCGCGGTTGGGATCAAAAGAACTACTATTACTTCCAGATGTTGACAGCGCTGGCGGATCATTACGGCTTCGATCTTCACGCACCATTTAACTCTCTACCAAAGAAAACCCAAGACATCATTCTTAAAGGATCGGGGCGTACTGAAGTAGAGTTCAAGTACATTAACGATCGTGGTGACATTCGCGTTAAGCGCCATCCTTTTGAAGGGATCCTGAATACACTTGAACGCCGTTACCGCGACACTGAATCTAACTCGGTACGTGAAGAGCTTGCGAAATACATATCTACTAAGTCTTGTTCAAGCTGTGGCGGTACTCGTCTGCGCCTTGAAGCTCGTAACGTCTTTATTGCTGATACGACACTACCAGAGATTGTTGAACTCAGCATCGCCGACGCATTGGAATTCTTCCACACTTTGAAGCTCGAAGGTCAACGCGCCCAAATCGCTGAAAAAGTGATGAAGGAAATCAACGACCGCTTGCAGTTCTTAGTTAACGTGGGTTTGAACTACCTCAACTTATCGCGCAGCGCGGAAACCCTATCGGGTGGCGAAGCTCAACGTATTCGTTTAGCAAGCCAAATTGGTGCTGGTTTAGTGGGCGTCATGTATGTTCTAGATGAGCCATCGATTGGTCTCCACCAGCGTGATAACGAACGCCTATTGAAAACCCTAACCCACTTAAGAGATTTGGGTAACACAGTATTAGTGGTTGAGCACGATGAAGATGCGATTCGTTGCGCTGATCACGTGATCGATATCGGTCCAGGCGCAGGTGTACACGGTGGTAACGTGGTCGCTGAAGGTACGATGGACGAGATTATCGCCAATCCGAACTCACTGACTGGTCAGTACCTCAGTGGCGCGAAAGAGATTGCGGTACCAAAAGAGCGTACGCCACGCGATCCAAAGAAAACCGTTGAACTACTTGGTGCAACAGGTAATAACTTAAAGAATGTCGATCTTTCCGTTCCTGTTGGCTTGTTCAGTTGTATCACCGGTGTATCCGGTTCAGGTAAGTCGACTCTGATCAACGATACCTTCTTTAAGATTGCCCATACTCAATTAAACGGTGCAACAACGGCGCACCCTTCACCATACAAAGCGATCAAAGGTTTAGAGCACTTCGATAAAGTTATCGACATTGACCAAAGCCCTATCGGTCGCACACCACGTTCAAACCCTGCCACTTACACAGGCATATTTACTCCGATTCGTGAACTGTTTGCGGGTACACAAGAGTCGCGCTCTCGCGGGTACAAACCGGGGCGCTTTAGCTTTAACGTTCGTGGTGGTCGCTGTGAAGCCTGTCAGGGCGACGGCGTAATCAAGGTGGAAATGCACTTCTTACCTGACGTTTACGTTCCTTGTGATGTGTGTAAAGGTAAACGCTACAACCGCGAAACACTTGAGGTTCGTTACAAAGGCAAGACCATTGATGAAGTACTAGAAATGACGGTAGAAGATGCACGTACTTTCTTCGACCCAGTGCCAGCGATTGCTCGTAAGCTGCAAACGCTAATGGATGTTGGTTTGTCTTACATTCGCTTAGGTCAAGCAGCAACTACGTTGTCAGGTGGTGAAGCTCAGCGTGTGAAACTGGCTCGAGAGCTGTCTAAGCGTGATACTGGTAAAACCTTATACATTTTGGATGAGCCGACAACCGGTCTGCACTTCCACGATATCCAGCAGCTACTAACTGTACTGCACCGTCTGCGAGACCACGGAAATACCGTTGTCGTCATTGAACATAACCTCGATGTAATTAAGACGGCAGACTGGATTATCGACTTAGGTCCCGAAGGCGGACAAGGCGGCGGTGAGATCATCGCACAAGGAACGCCTGAAGATGTGTCTCAGATCGAAGGTTCGCACACAGCTCGCTTCCTTAAGCCTATGTTGAAGTAGAAAAAACAGGTAAAGTACAAAGACCAGCCAATGCTGGTCTTTTTTCATTCAAAACAACACAATAACTATGGCAACTATACACGTCAGTGGAACTAAGCTTTCTCCAGGGAAAGTCCAAGTTCCTCTTAACCGCAAGTTTCTCATCGCGTTAGCAGCACTCTTTCTGCTGGCGATGCACTTCTTCATGCCTAATCCGGGTGGCTCTGGACTAGCACTGTCTTTTAATGCGACCACGTGGATTGCGTTCAGCTTTGCACTTGGTATTGGCTGCTACCAGCTTGCGACCAATCGTGTATTACGCTATTCCAAATTAACAATCGGTCTGTTGATCAGCTGTATCATCATGACGCTACCTATCTTCTACCCCAATGCGGATAGTGCGCTCGCAGCAAATAAACTGATTGGTCTGTGGTGCGGCATGTTGTTCTTCGTTGTACTGCAGCAGTTCCACTTCAGTAACAAGCATCGCCAGCGCTTGTTGTGGTTTATTGTCCTTGCCGTTGTTATCGAAGCGATTTTCGGTTTAACGCAATATCTTTACCTTAAACCAGGAAACGTATTTGGATACGACACGATAGCTAACCGCCCTTATGGCATCTTCCAGCAACCAAATGTCATGGCGAGCTTCCTTGCAACTGGTTTAGTGATTGCCAGCTATCTACTCGCCAGACAGCCTTACAAATATTCTCGTAAACTCAGCGATATTTACCTGTTGTACGCCGTACCTGTACTGACACTGCCTCTTATCGTTGCCCTTGCCTCTCGTACTGGTTGGCTAGCATCCATCATTGCTATTTTGCTGGTGATTCCATACATGTATCGCTTTGCAACGCGTGCACGTTTTGTTCGATGGGTGATGGCGATGGCAACAGGTCTCGCGCTGTCGATTGTGGTGATGAATATTGCCTTCCCAGATGGAAACGGTCTTGCCAGTGAAAAGGTGAATATGGAGTCACCACGTGCTTACACCTTCCCGCAAACATTGGACATGGTGATTGAGAAGCCATTCACTGGGTACGGTTACGGCAAGTTTGAGTCAGAATACATGCTATACACAGCGCGTCAGCATGCACTCAATGAAAGCTATCCTGCGGGCTTGCCATCGATGGACCACCCGCACAATGAATTGTTGTACTGGGCGGTAGAAGGCGGATTGTTGCCAATTCTGGGGATCTTTTTGGCAATGGCGTTAGTGCTATATCGCATCTACCAAGCCAAACGCGGTACTCGCTTAGCACTGCTGGCACTGTTTATTCCAATCGTGCTGCACTCGCAATTAGAATATCCCTTCTATCATTCATTGGTGCATTGGCTGATCTTTGTGATTCTGCTTTATTGGGTCGACCAACGAGTTTCTCGTTACCGCC
Organism: Vibrio sp. L85; assembly: GCF_963871815.1. Classification (NCBI taxonomy): domain Bacteria; kingdom Pseudomonadati; phylum Pseudomonadota; class Gammaproteobacteria; order Vibrionales; family Vibrionaceae; genus Vibrio; species Vibrio sp. L85. The sequence continues at coordinate 9,459 of NZ_CAWMYL010000114.1, read as the reverse complement.
AAGCACCGTTTAGCAAAGTAACCAAAAGTTTATTGCGAGTATGTAGCCTCGTCATTCCAGCAGTATTTACTTTCTATATGGTTAGCGCATTGCACACCAACTATGTCTTAACCAAGTTTGAAACAACGCGCCCGACCAACCCGGACATCTTGAATCAGGTGACAAATCCTGTGGTTTGGAAAGATCGTTTCGATTGGGATGTATACAGTACTTTCTTAAACATCGGCTTATATAAACAAGATCCAACCTTGATTCAGCCTTACATTGATTGGTCTCTGGAAATCATTAAAGACAAGCCACGCCCAGCGTTTTACAACAACTTGATACTGGCATATCAAGGGTTGGATGACACAAGCAAGGCAGAACAAATTCGTGCAGAGGCACAGTTCTTGTTCCCTAAAATTGATTTCAGTGGCGTCAACTATCAGCCACCTTCTCAAGCTATCTCAGCCTCACCAACACCAACGTCCAGCGCTGAGCAATAAACACAAAAAAGCGAAGGAATAACCTTCGCTTTTCTTTACCTCATTTACCAAGGCAGATTATTCAGTCAGTGACTCTTCTAAAGCTCGCAAACACAAAGCAACATTTTCAGGTCGAGCACCATAGCCCATCAGTCCAATTCGCCATGCTTTACCAGCAAGTGCACCAAGACCTGCACCAATCTCTAGGTTGTAGGTTTCAAGTAAGTGATTGCGCACTTTTGCTTCATCAATTCCTTCAGGGACATAAATCGCATTCAATTGCGGTAGTCGATATTCTTCTTCTACCACGAATTCAAAACCTAGTTTTTGCAGACCCGCTTTAAGCTTCTCATGCATTAACTGGTGACGCGCCCATGCATTTTCTAAGCCTTCATTTTTAAGGATAAGTAGAGCTTCATGTAGCGCATACAAACTATTCACCGGCGCAGTGTGGTGATAGCTGCGTTTGCCTTCTCCACTCCAGTAACCTAATACTAAGCTTTGATCCAAGAACCAGCTTTGAACCGGTGTCGTCCTGGATTGAATCTTCTCAATAGCAGCCGGAGAAAGAGTCACTGGCGATAAGCCGGGAACACAAGACAAACATTTTTGGCTGCCAGAATACACAGCATCTAACTGCCATTCATCGACTTTGAGAGGTACACCACCAAGCGAAGTCACAGCATCGACAATCGATAGCAAACCGTATTGCTTCGCAAGCTTACCCAAGACTTGAGCGTCACTCACCGCGCCCGTCGACGTTTCTGCATGAACAAAAGCAAGAATCTTAGCATCAGGGTGCTGCTTTAACGCTTCTTCAACTTTATCGACCGATACAGGCGTTCCCCACTCATCATCGACGACAACCGCTTCCCCACCAGCACGAACCACGTTTTCACGCATACGCTCACCGAAAACACCATTGCGGCAGACGATGACTTTGTCGCCCTTTTCAATCAAGTTGACAAAGCACGTTTCCATACCTGCACTACCCGGCGCAGAGACTGCGATAGTAAATTCATTTTCCGTTTGGAAAGCGTATTTAAGCAGTTGTTTTAGTTCATCCATCATAGCAATGAAAAGTGGGTCTAGGTGACCAACCGTTGGACGGCTAAGCGCTTGTAAAACCTGAGGTGAAATATCAGATGGACCAGGTCCCATTAAAATACGATGTGGGGGAATAAAGCTTTGGATCGGCATGTCAGCTCCTTGATTGCAGTCATTCATCCTGAGCGTTATAAAAGTTCTATTCAAAAGATTGGCTCAGGTATTGAAGTTTTCACCCTAATAGATTTTTCCTCTATCGGCAATTAGCCCTAAGTATAGAGGTCAAACCACTGTCACAAATTCGTTAATAAAAACTTTCATTCTGGTTGAGATATTGGTTGACAATGTGACAGTAAAACCGTTCAATGTTTAAGCTTTATGCAGAAGAGGAGCACTGCCCAGGCAGGTGATTTGTGGAGCCGCAATTCCAATACCAATCACTCAGGGGGAGTAGTGCCGAGGTAAGTCAAAGTTGCAGGATTTGACTTGTCGGTTGACTTGGGTTGAATCCCATCAACTGTCATCAGCGCCGTATGATGAAGAGCTTCTGAGGGTAAATTTTCAAATTACATTCTAACTACCTCTCTATTTGCTCTGTTCCTTTCCTCACCAAACATTGGATGTATTAGGCAACCTATTAATTGTTGTAATTTTTTCAGGAAGTCGTGGGAGAACGCAGTGAGCGCATTTAACGTAGCAAAATTCGGTGGAACCAGTGTTGCCAACTTTGAGGCAATGAGCCGTTGCTCCACTATTATAGAAAACAACCCAAATACTCGCCTTGTGGTTAGCAGCGCTTGCTCAGGTGTCACTAACCTATTGGTTGAACTGGCAAATGGTGTTCAAGACCAAGAACATCGTGCGGAAGTACTTCAGAAACTAGCAGGCATCCACGAATCGATTCTGTCGCAACTTGAGGACGCAACCGAAGCTGCGGCAGAGGTATATTCGATTCTTGATACCGTCACCAGCTTGGCAGAGGCCGCTTCAATCCAAGCAAGCACCAAACTGACAGACCATTTAGTCGCTTGTGGTGAATTAATGTCGACTCATATCCTTGCACAACTAATGCGTGAGCGTGGTGTGAACGCAGTTCGTTTTGATATTCGCGACGTGCTAAAAACCGATGGTAATTTTGGTCGAGCTGAACCTAATGTCGAGACAATTTCGCAGCTAGCACAAGAAAAGTTAGTACCACTTTGCCAAGAATATGTGGTTATCACCCAAGGTTTTATTGGCTCAGATGAAGAAGGTAATACCACCACGCTTGGTCGTGGCGGCAGTGACTACAGTGCAGCACTCATTGCAGAAGGTGTGAAAGCAGCAGGTCTAGAGATTTGGACCGACGTACCGGGCATCTATACCACAGACCCACGTATCGCCTCAAAAGCAGCGCCAATCCCAGAGATCAGCTTTAGCGAAGCATCAGAGATGGCAAACTTCGGCGCAAAAATTCTACACCCTTCAACGCTAGTTCCGGCACTTCGTCACGACATCCCTGTATTCGTAGGCTCGTCTAAAGAACCGGAAAAAGGTGGTACATGGATCCGCCACCAAGTAGAGAGCTCACCTTTATTCCGAGCACTTGCTCTGCGCTGCAACCAAACCATGGTGACATTACGCAGTGCTAACATGTTCCACGCATACGGCTTCTTAGCCAAAGTATTTGAGATCCTAGCGAAGCACAAAATCTCTGTAGATCTGATCACCACATCTGAAATCAGTGTGTCACTCACTCTTGACCAAACAGACACGTCTGGCGGTGCTCCTCAGTTACCACAAGCCGCGCGTGAAGAGCTTGAAGAGCTATGTAAAGTAGAAGTAGAACACGACCTATGTCTCGTCGCTCTGATTGGTAACAACATGAGTGAAAGCAAAGGCTACGCGAAGCAAGTATTTGGCACGCTAGAAGACTTCAACCTACGTATGATCTGTTACGGAGCAAGTCCACATAACCTGTGCTTCCTTGTTCACGAGTCGGTATCTCGCCAAGCGATTCAAAAACTGCATACTGAATTGTTCGAGCAATAAAAACTCTTTCATCCACTAATAAGCAAGGGCTGCACATAGCAGCCCTTTTCGTTTCGATCTGGTTTGGTTAACCGTTAATGTTGGGACCTAACCATTTTTCCGCTTCGATCCTATCCCAGCCTTTGCGATCAGCATAGCTTTGCAGCTGATCCTCTTGGATCTGAGCGATCGCAAAGTAACGAGAGTCAGGGTGCGAGAAGTACCAACCCGAAACGGATGCACCTGGGTACATCGCATAGCTCGATGTCAGTGACATTCCAATGTTTTCTTCAACATTCATAAGCTCCCAAAGCGGTCCTTTCTCAGTATGCTCTGGACATGCTGGGTAGCCAGGAGCAGGACGAATACCTTGGTATTTCTCACGAATCAGGTCTTCATTCGACAGAGCTTCATCCGCAGCGTAACCCCAAATCTCTTTACGCACACGCTCATGTAGATACTCAGCAAATGCTTCCGCCAGACGGTCCGCTACCGCTTGAATCATGATGGCATTGTAATCATCACCTTGCGCTTTGTATTCGTCGGCAAGTTCACGCTCACCGATACCACCAGTTACTGCAAAAGCACCAACCCAATCGCGCTTACCAGACTCTTTCGGTGCAACATAATCAGACAGACAGTAGTTGAAGCCTTTTGGTTTCTCCGTTTGCTGACGCAAGTTATGCAGCACTTTCGCCACTTCTGTACGCGATTCATCGATGTAGACTTCGATATCATCCCCCACGCTTGCAGCAGGGAACAGCCCACACATACCGCGCGCTTTGAGTAACCCTTCACGCTCAACACGATCTAATAGTTCGTTAGCATCTTTGTACAGGCGCAGCGCCTCTTCGCCCACTTCTTCATGGTCAAAGATTGTTGGGTACTTACCGACTAACGACCAAGTCATAAAGAAAGGTGTCCAGTCGATGTACTTACGCAAAGTAGACACTTCAAAGTCATCAAAGATATGGATGCCCGGCTTCACCGGAGCAGGAGGCGTATACTTATCCCAATCAATCGCGACTTTGTTCGCTCTTGCTTCTTCTAAAGTAACAGGCTTAGTGCGCGGCTTCTTACGGTTATGCTGATCACGTACGCGTTCATAATCCACGTCAAGTTTCTCAACAAAGCCAGGACGAAGTTCGTCTGAAAGTAATGATGTACATACACCAACCGCACGAGAAGCGTTATTGACGTAAACCACTGGATGTTTGTAGTTTTGCTCAATCTTTACCGCCGTATGCGCTTTGGATGTTGTCGCACCACCAATCAGAAGCGGAAGATCAAAGTCAAGACGCTCCATTTCTTTGGCTACATGCACCATTTCATCGAGGGACGGAGTAATCAAACCAGAAAGACCAATAATGTCGACGTTTTCTTCTTTGGCTACCTTGAGGATCTTCTCACATGGCACCATTACGCCAAGATCGATGATCTCGTAGTTGTTACATTGCAGAACCACGCCAACAATGTTTTTACCGATATCGTGCACGTCACCTTTTACCGTAGCCAGTAAGATCTTACCGTTGGAAGAACCGGCTTGCTTCTCTTTATTAATGAAAGGCTCTAAGTGCGCTACCGCCTGCTTCATAACACGCGCTGATTTCACTACCTGCGGAAGGAACATCTTACCTTCACCAAATAAGTCACCAACCACGTTCATGCCGTCCATCAATGGACCTTCGATTACTTCCAGTGGTTTGGATGCATTAAGGCGAGCTTCTTCGGTATCTTCAACGATGAATTCAGTAATGCCTTTAACCAACGCATGCTCTAGACGTTTTTCTACCGCCCAAGTACGCCACTCTAGTGCAGAAGCATCTTCTTCTTTGCCGACACCCTTTCCGGCGTATTCTGCCGCGATATCAAGTAGTCGCTCGGTCGAATCATCACGGCGGTTAAGAACCACATCTTCTACTGCTTCACGTAACTTATCAGGAACGTTATCGTAAATTTCTAACTGACCCGCGTTCACGATGCCCATGTCCATACCGTTTTTAAAACAGTGGTATAGGAACACCGCATGAATCGCTTCACGAACGTAGTTATTACCGCGGAATGAGAAGGAAACGTTAGACACACCACCGGAGATCATCGCGTGAGGCAAGTCACGCTTGATGTCAGCAACCGCTTCGATGAAATCCACGGCGTAGTTGTTGTGCTCTTCGATGCCCGTCGCAACCGCAAATATGTTCGGGTCAAAAATGATATCTTCTGGTGGGAAACCGACTTCATCAACCAAGATACGATAAGCGTTAGTACAGATTTCTAACTTACGTTCACGTGTTTCTGCCTGACCAACTTCGTCAAACGCCATAACGATAACTGCGGCACCGTATCGACGAATCAGTTTTGCTTGCTCAACAAACTTCTCTTTACCTTCTTTCAAAGAGATGGAGTTTACGATGCCCTTGCCCTGAATACACTTCAGACCCGCCTCGATCACCTCCCATTTAGAAGAGTCGACCATGATAGGCACTTTGGAGATCTCAGGCTCAGATGCGCATAGGTTTAGGAAGCGAACCATACACGCTTCTGCATCCAACATGCCTTCATCCATGTTGATGTCGATAATCTGAGCGCCGTTCTCAACTTGTTGTCGGGCGACCTCTAGCGCTTCATCATAGAGCTCTTCTTTGATCAAACGTTTAAATCGAGCAGAACCAGTAACGTTAGTACGCTCTCCTACGTTAATAAACAGCGTCTCTTTTTCAATAGTAAGAGGCTCAAGACCGGATAAACGACAAGCAACCGTAAGCTCAGGCAAATCACGAGGTTTCACACCTTCAACTGCCATTGCCATATGGCGAATATGCTCTGGCGTGGTACCACAACAACCACCAATTAGGTTGAGGAAACCACTCTCCGCCCACTCTTTAACGTGTTCCGCCATATCTTCTGGCGAAAGGTCATATTCACCAAATGCATTCGGTAGACCCGCATTTGGGTGAGTAGAAACAAAAGATTCCGAAATACGAGAAAGCTCTTCTACATACGGGCGCAGTTCGTCAGGACCAAGCGCACAGTTCAAACCAAATGAAATCGGGTTAACGTGACGAAGAGAGTTATAGAAGGCTTCCGTAGTTTGACCTGAGAGGGTGCGTCCAGAAGCATCAGTAATGGTACCGGAGATCATTACTGGCAACTCGATACCTAATTCTTCGAAGACGCTATCAACTGCGAAAGCACAAGCTTTAGCATTAAGTGTATCGAAAATAGTCTCGATCAGAATAAGATCAGAGCCACCTTTGATCAGAGCTCGAGTTGATTCTGAATAAGCTTCAACAAGCTCATCGAAGCTGACGTTACGATAGCCCGGATCGTTTACATCAGGGGATATAGAACAAGTACGGTTTGTTGGACCAAGCACACCCGCGACATAACGTGGGCGCTCTGGCGTTTTTGCCGTCCACTCATCAGCAGCTTCACGAGCAAGCTTTGCAGCTGCGAAGTTGATTTCCTCACTCAGGCTTTCCATTTCATAGTCAGCCATCGCGATCGTCGTCGCGTTAAAGGTGTTGGTCTCAAGAATATCAGCGCCTGCTTCTAAGTAAGCGCTGTGAATTTCCTTAATCAATTGAGGCTGAGTGAGCACCAACAAATCGTTGTTGCCTTTTAGATCACAATGCCAATCCGCAAAGCGCTCTCCTCGATAGTCTTGCTCTTCAAGTTTATATCCCTGAATCATGGTGCCCATACCACCATCGATCAGCAAGATACGTTGCTTTAATTGAGCTTCAATCTGTTGTCTTACATTACTTCCCACAGTACAGCCTCATTCCTTTAGTTATCTCTCCATCCTATCACACAAATTAAAGGAGTCTAGACGTCTAAAATACGAATTACTGATTATTTTGTCTCCGTCGAGTTACAAAATAATCTCGAAAAAATGTTTGCTATTTAGTCAACATCGTCCGAGAATTCCATTCATAAAATGTTACAAATAGAGAGCTCTATGTCGGTCTATCATACTTTATGTTTTCTATCTGCAGCGGCAATGGTTATTGCCTTTGTAAACAGTAAGATAGGAAAGATGCAAACCACCATCGCAATCACTGCCGGTTCGATGATTCTTTCACTCCTCATTCTAATCGCAGGTCAAAATGATTGGTTTCATCTCACCGAGATAGCGACCGAAACTGTTACCAGCATTAACTTCGAGGACTTTCTTCTTAAAGGTATCCTCGGATTCCTACTTTTTGCCGGTGGTTTGGGTATCAAACTCCCTAACCTCAAAGATCAAAAATGGGAAATCACCGTACTCGCTTTAGGTGCAACACTCTTCTCAACCTTCTTTATCGGTTTTGTACTTTACGGCTTCTGCCAAGTTATCGGCATTCAATTCGACCTCATCTACTGTCTGCTCTTCGGTGCGCTTATCTCCCCAACCGACCCGATTGCAGTACTCGCCATTGTTAAAAAGCTTAATGCACCAAAACGAATCTCTACACAGATCGAAGGTGAATCTCTGTTTAACGACGGCTTTGGTCTGGTAATTTTCGTAACACTATTCACCATCGCCTTCGGTACTGAAGCTCCTACCGTTGGCAGTGTGACACTTCTATTCATTCAAGAAGCGATTGGTGGCATCGTTTACGGCTTCGTACTAGGTTTAATTTTCCATTACCTAATCAGCGCAACTGATGACCACTCAATGGAACTACTACTTACTATAGGTGTACCAACCGCTGGTTACGCATTTGCAGAATACCTTCACGTATCTGGACCACTTGCGATGGTGGTATCGGGCATCATGATCGGTAACTGGACGCGCTTCATTGGCTTCTCTAAAGAGAGTGAAGATCATCTAGACCACTTTTGGGAATTGGTCGATGAGTTCTTAAATGGCGTGCTATTCCTTCTTATTGGTATGTCGATGCTGCTGTTCGAATTCCACAAAGAAGACTGGATCATGATGGCAATTTCAGTACCACTAGTACTGGCTGCTCGCTATCTAAGCGTGTTCATTTCTTACATCGGATTTAAGCGCTATAGAAAATATAATCCTTGGTCTATTAAGATCTTAACTTGGGGTGGCTTGCGCGGCGGCCTCGCTCTAGCTATGGCACTATCAATCCCATCGGGTATCTTAGTTATTCCAGAGAAATTGATTGATGTGAAAGAGATCATCATGGTGATGACCTACTCGGTGGTTGTGTTCTCAATCCTTATCCAAGGCTCAACCATTACACCAATGATTGAGAAAGCGAAACAAGCAGAGAAAAACATGGAAGCAGAAGTTTCATCGGAACCACAAGAAGCAAAAGCATCTCAAGAATAAGTACCACGATAATTCTTAGAATTAGGCAGCCAACTGGCTGCCTTTTTTATACTTTGTTCGCGACTAGACCTCTAGACAATACTCTATTCCCTAGCCCAGCACCTTTTATAGTTCGATCAACCAAATACAGCCAAAGTGGTAATGAATAGCTTCAACTTGAGAAAAATCTACAGGAATGCATAAAGATAGCTAGCAAAATCTATCAGATTCACTTTTGCAAACCTCGAGATCTTTACTAGCGAGGACAAGACGCTCTATGTGAGTGTGACGAAGTCCAAACATTAATGCTCAAGCAAATTTACGAGCCACTGAGCTCTAGTTGAAAAGTCAATGAGTATCTAAATACAAAAGTTGTTCTGTCGAACCACATCGTTGTGTGGTGTTTTTCTGAATAACAGTAATTAAGGTAGGGACGTCGGAAGAAATTGCAGGTTATCTGAAACTTTTGCGGGCTCGTTTTCTAGAAAGAGGGAATCGTACTCTAGAAATGACAAAACCCAGTCCGGAGACTAGGTTTCTAAATAAGTGGCGGAGCGGCTGGACTTGCACTCAATTGGACTCACACACGGGCGGAGTTCATACACCAATAGGTGAATTTGAATTGTCAGATACGAAAAAGCCCTAGCATTTCTGCTAGGGCTTTGTCTGAATAAG
>NZ_CAWMYL010000113.1:0-575 GCF_963871815.1 Vibrio sp. L85 | reverse complement strand
CGTGTAAAGGTAGCGCGCCTGCACCAATTGCTGGCTATCTTCATCGAGACTGAGCAGATCAAGCCAATCTATTTGCATCTTGTGGCCTCTGCTTTTAATGAGGTTAATATTTCCAGCTTGGAAGTTGTAATGACTTAGGAATTGGGTTGTAGCAAGGGTATTCGGTTTGTAATCCATACTCAAAGATACCAGCCATTGATCCAGCAAATGAAGCTGCGTAGTTATTTCTTCTGTATTTTTCAGGATCATTCTTTGCTGTTTTTTCCAGCACTGTCCAGATCATATCTTTAAGGAATTCAGGGTTGCGCTTCGGATCGAGTAACATCGTATCTCGCATACAGAACCAGTTATTCCCACCCAGATCTTGTTGACGATTGGCACTACCAAAATACGCAGATTGCAAGCCTTGCAGGTAAGCCTGTAGGCGCATCGATTCAACCGTATCCGTCTCATCAATGTGTTGTAAAAAGTAAGGCAACTTGGTGATGTCTGCCATGTACATGTCTGCGGTTGCTAAAGTCGAGTGTTTGTATTGCTCGTGTATCTCGCTCAGCAGTTGAGTGAGCTCAGGAGAG
>NZ_CAWMYL010000112.1:0-68633 GCF_963871815.1 Vibrio sp. L85 | reverse complement strand
ACATTTCTAATGGGGAGAAAAGAGGACATTTCTATCGGGGATTGACAAAAGGGTCGGTTGTTAACAAAGGCTAACTATTTGATTAAGCGTTTCATAAGTGTCTGATAACCAAGCTGTAATTTTTAATTTTGTGAGTTTCCATAACTCAAGTTACTTGTACTATTCCTAACGATTGTTTTGTGCAATCTACGAAAAACGCCGAAATCCCCGACCGCCACATTATGAAGCGTTCTGTATCGGCAAAAACAACAAGAAAAATAATTTTAGTCAGTTATCCAATATGCGAGCGTTGTCATGTTTCACGAGTCATTCCGCACACTCTTTTGGCGAGAGTTTAAATCCATCAAGCAAGGCGCTGAATATTTTCACGTGTCCAAACCGACGATTACTCGTTGGCTTGATGGTACGGTTCCAATCAATCCAATGGCAGAAAAACTCATGTTGATTAAGTCGCTTGGTTACTTACCTAATGATTTGCGTTGGTCTGGCTTTCGTGTGTGTGAGAAACGCGCCATCATCATCACGCCGTCTGGTCGTGAGTTCAGCCCGAAAGAATTGGAAAGTTTTGTGTTCTGGCGTGATGAGCACCGCCAGCTTGTCGAAAAGTTTGGACACATAGACCAACCTAAGGTCTATCCTGCAAAAGAAAACGTCTTACCGTTTCGTGGCGGCCATCGAATGAAAGCCGCCGATTGGATACCCACTAAAAGCCGTAAATATTAGGCTCTTATTTCGCTTAAATAAGACGAGGAAAGGAGCTTAGTTTGCGTGTTTTTTGTGATTTCTAGCGTGGACATACCTATTATGCCTATCTTCCAGAAAATTTCTTGTAACTTTTGTTCTGATGTGTCAATAGTGTCAAGTAAAATATCCAATTCATAAACAGACGCTTTCATCTCTGTTATCGCTTTAATTTCGTTAATTGTTAGGAAGTCTTGATAAGCACAAATTTTATCAATAATTCTTAATAATTTTTCTTTGCTTTTTTTGAATTCATCCATAATTATGCTGTAGCAATTGAAATCTTTATCTTTTTTGATTGCTTCGTTTATGAGAAGAAATGCCAACATGTCCAATGAATTCATGTGATTGTATTTTTTAAAGAAACCTTCTCGTTCTGTTTGTATTTCTAAGCTTTTTATTAAATTGCTTGAAACAACAATGAGTTCTATATGCTCTATTCTTAAAGCAGACGTTACCCTGTGATGCCTCGCTTTCCTAGGAATATAAGAATCTAAGAACCAAACAAAAAAACCTGTTATATATCCAGTTGAAATTGTGAAATATATATCGCTACCATTATCACTCTTAGAAAATAAACTGTTAATGAATTCGATGTTCATTAACGGTTCTGCGTTGGATTCTTTTATTGCAACAAATAATGAAGCAATGAAAAAAATAAATATTATACTATCACCACCTTCACTCATTTTTTTTGTTGCTTTATGCTTTATAGCGGATTTAATGAAATGAAAATGCAGCGAGATAGATAGTTTTTGTTTTTCTTTTGAGCTTTTTTTAATTTTCATTTTTACTATTCGATAGCATCAGTTAGACCAATAAGTTTCTGATAATCTTCCCATAATAAGAAGCTGTTTGGTGCATTACGGTAATTTTGAATTAGACGTTCGCACTCAATCAAATCTTCACGCCGCCAATCACGAGTTTGAAGGTCTTGAGACTCAACAGTAAGCATTTCCGTTTGATAGGAACAACTGCCCCAACCCCCATCTAAATTATATCTTTTACTTGAATTTGCTAGAGTCACCATTTTAAAGTGAATCGTAATGAAATTTGAAACAGACATCCCATTCGAAATATATCCATTACAATGGATACCATGGGAACTCATCTTATTGGTTCTTTCTTTGAATATATTAACGTTTTTCTCATGCTCATATATGCCGTATGCAAGAACGCAAAAATTGATGAATTTTGCATTCTTAACATTAAATTTTGATATATAACCTATGCAAGCTGTTAATTTTTGAATGAACCTCTCAATATCTCTTAGCTCAAATTTATCATTGTTGAGCATTTCAGATAATAACTTTATCTTTCGCTCATTATCGTTAGAGTATGGCGTTAGTGTCATATTAGGGCACATGCCATCAAAGTCTATTCCTTTTTTTAATAAATAGTTGTATAAGGATGGTTTTTTAATGCTATTTTTTGATTGAAAAACCTCCGAAGGTATCTCTCTGAATCGAAACCTTGTCCATAAATACATTTAATGGATTCTTGTAAAGACTCTGTATCAGATGCTATTAGAAAATTGCATCCATCCACGTCAAAGAAATGTTTTATTACTTCAAGGGTCTTTATTGCGTAATCTGGTCGGCATCTATCTAGTTCATCAACTAGAATGATTATAGGTGAATTGCATCCATAGATGTCACATAATATATGAGATATCGAAGTTATTTGTATTCTTATTTCTTTCATTCCTTCAACTAAGTCTATTTGATTTCCAAGCATTGAAGAAATAATGGATTTGTTATAATTTTCCAGACTCATTGAGCTACTATTTTGTTGCGTCGTTAAATCAAGCAAAGTCTGAGAGAAATCAAATTCTTCATTTAAAGTTGCGTCTCCAGTAACTGCTTTGTAACCAAGAGATGATAACTTAAATATATACGCTACCTTTGAAATGCTACCCATTAATTTATTTAGTGCTTCATTTATGTCGACAAGCTCTTTTTTAGGGCGACTATTTGCCAAAAGGTACCCTAACTGGTTTAAAAACTCTGCGCAGATAACACTCAACGGGTCGTTGATAAAATCACTTTCCCAAGCATTGATGTATATAACCGGATGTTGCTTTTTGGCGATGGATACATATAGCCTTTTTAACAGTTCAGTTTTTCCAGTACCCCACGCACCATTGAGGTTGATCACGTGGCCATTTGTTTCTGAAGTCAAAATTGAAACCAAGAAGTTACCATACTTTTCTCTGCCAGTAAGGCATGTGTCCCAGTTAAAATCTTCCTTCCATTCGCTAAACTTCGAAGCTCTAAGTACGTCTGTCATCATTTATACCACTAAGATAGTTACCTTTCTGATTATATGGGTATTTTCCACTCGCTCATATACGTGCGCCTATGATATTTGGTTAATAAATGAAAAAGCCGAACCCCATCGCTAAGGTTCGGCTTTTCTGTAGGCTTCTTGATTTTGGTGGACGTTGATGAAAACGAATTGGAAGCCTGTCGAGGTCATTCGACCTGCCAAATGTATTGGCTCCCTGCCCGCTGTGTAAATCGTCATTAGTCTGGGTTCGAAGTCTGTCGCACGTTTTAAGCCTTTAGCTATCAACGTTACGTGAGGCTTTTAGAACCAACACGCTTTCGCGTACGTCTTGAAGTCCTTTGGTCAGTTGCTTGTTGATAGCAATCTGGTATTTCAGATTCATCCCCATAAGCGCAAACATCACAAGCGATTCCGACGAAAAGCCCAGACCGGATAAGGCGTTAACTAGGGCTGTTTCCATCCAAGCCCCCTACACTTTTGGTTGGTTTCCAGCTGTCCGGCAGCGCTTCATAAACACCGATAACCGCCGGAATTGCCAAACCAATCGCACCGCCAAGGTTTACGCCCGTTTCGGTGATTTCGACGCTGAATAAATGCCCGTAACCTGTCGCTGCAGCGACGACCGAACCCAATAACGCCAAGCCTTTTAATGTTGAACGTTCAAACATGGTTGATTTCTCCCTAAATCAGATTCACACCTTTAATCACGGTGTCTTTGTTGTAATGGCGACCCACTTCCATGATGCTCATGGCATGCAGGACTTCGACCAATAGTGGCGTGTTGTTGACTAAATCAATGCGCTCATCCATGCCAACGCCAACACGACCCGCGACGAACTGCGCATAGTTGTGGGTTTTGTTCTCGCTTGGTGGCGCGAATCGGTGAATGATTTCACTGAGCGTGAACAGCTCGTGCCGCTGCTGGTAATTGCGCAGCAAGATAGCCCCAGCACGAAAACCCCATTCCGGTGCTTTAAAGGTTTCGAATGCGTTATCTCGTGACGGCGTAACCTTGCCTTTCCACGGGTTTCCCGCGATGCGAATGTTTAACGGGTTGTTGATGCGTATCCCGCGAACGCTTGAAGTGGTTGTCATGGTAAAAGCTCCTATCCCTAGAATGACAATGGCGATAATCAGTAGCGGCATACTTACACCATCTGATAAAAGCCGATGTTTGCGCACTGGCTGTAATACACTTCCAGCTTGCACGGCGCGGTAAAGTTGCCGCTGGCACCTGATACCGTCACGGTGTTTCCTGATACCGCAAACGAACATGGGCGACTTTCTAACACGGCGCGACGCGAGTCGGCGTCAGTAATCGCGAATATCAAGTGCTGCTCTGGCTCGTAACGCATTGGAAAGCTCGGTAAGTCAAAACTAAAGTCACCGCTTGCTGGGACATTCACGGGTAAAGTGTAAAAGCCGCCCTGGTCACTTTGTTCTGTGTTCGCCAGCTCTGGGCGTTCACCTTCTTTGCCCCAATAGACGCCCGCACCCGTTAGCACGGTGTAGCCGTTATCGGTGTGCTCTAAACGCTCAACAAAAAACGCATAACGTTGACCATCAACGGCTGGGTTCATGCTGTGGCGTGGAATACTGAGCCATTCTTCACGATGCTTAAGGACTTCGGTTTCTTGAATGGTTTTGCTGGCAATGATGCTGGTTGCCTTGCCATTACGATTGAGCGCTACCACGCCAAAGCGAATTTGGTCATTTGCTCCGCCGCTGATAAAGCGCAGATAACAACGGTAGTCATTGCCCTCTAAACCACTGTGGTTGATGAGATACGGACGTTGTGGGTCAAACACTTGAAACACCACTTGTTTTGCACCATTACCCCAAGCCGCCGCAAAGCCACCCATTAACTCGGTGAAATCCACATCATCGGGATTCAGCTGGGCATCGTTGGACACTTCATACGTACCCCAAACAGGCATTTTGTTGGAATTGGTGATGCACTCCACGCCCCAAAATGGCGCGGCTGGCATTCCGGTACTGGTATAAGCGTTCATACTGTCCGCTTGTCTATAACCCATATTAGACGCCCAGCGGTTGCCCATGCTTTGGTCATGAACCCCAAGGAATGCGGCGTTTTTAAGTAGATTGGCAGGACGAACCGTCACGGCTCCACCGTTGCCCGCGTTTGCCTTGGCATCGTCAATGCAATCTGCCAAGTATTCGATTTTGTTGCGTGGACTGCCGTTTGGCATGTTCTCGCGTACTGTTCCCATGCTGTTAAATCTCCATTAGTGTGACGGTGTCACCCGCTGCGCCCGTTAACGTCATGGCGGCTTTGCTGGCAATCTCGATTCGTTCGCCCGCTTCCAGTTCAAAGGCATCGATAAACACTGATTGCGCATTAGTCTTAGATGCTTTGATGGTCATGGCTTTGCGGTCGTTGTTTTGTGCAATGTTGTGAGGAAAACTGCTCACCGCTTCGGTGATTAACTCGCTGCTGGCTTCTTCGGCTACGCGTACCACTTGCGCGGCAGAAATACGCACCGCAGTTGAGCTCACCACGCGCACATCAAACTTATCTGCCTGACTTAAAGGCGGCATAGACTCGATAGTCAGTGGTGCCAATTTCTGGTTTGGTGCTAGTGCGATTTGCTGATTTTCCGCAATCTGCATGGGTGGCAGTGATTGAATTTCCACACTTGGCAGCGCCTGAATCACCACGCTTTGCCCTTCCATTGGCGGCGTGAACGTGCCAAAGCCAAACTGAATTTCAATCTCGTTGTCGGTACGACTTGAGATGAGTAAGCGTCCTAGCTGCTGACCTTCACCCACGTTAAACACCGAGGATTTGGCAAGCGTCACGCGCTCGCCTGTAACCTCTCGATAAACGTCGATTTCACCTTGTGCCGCTTTCAAATACAGCCAATTGCCGTCTGGAGTAAGCGGGATTTGTTGTCCCGCGATTAGATGTGTATTCATTTTTTCTTCACCATCACAAAGCCAAGCATCAACACCAACACAATCGCGAGTGCCAACATCATCTTGCTGGTTTCAACTTGCCCGCCGTCTTTGTTGAACTTGGCAAGCTCCATCATAGATTCGAGGTTTTTCGAGTTCTGCGCAGCCTGACTGCCCGCCATCCCTGCCAGCATGTTGAGGTTTTCGCTGTTGGTTGAGGCGTAGGTTTTCAGTGACGCCCCAGCAAAGTCCGCCACTTCATCAATGGCGGTTTCTGCTATGTCGCGGTTGGTGTCCATGACTTCGAGCGTAATACGTTCATGGCTTTCCACCATTTCGCCGCCAAGTTCTAGCGCTGCATTCACAGCGCCATGGTCGGTCATAGTGGCGTTAAGCGTCGAGTTGTTCACACCCGAAATTGCCACGCCAAGGTTATCGCCCTCAATGGCATTTTGACCGCTGGTATTGGTGGTGTTACTGGTATTGGTCGATTTAGACTTGGAACGTCCCATTTAAAAGCCCTCCAAATCGAGGCGAATAAAATCGCCGTCTTGTTTTTCCGTAACGCCAAGGCGACGAACCAAACGCGCCACACCTTCAAAGGCAGTATCTGCAACCAGTGAACGGATGCCCGCCGCTTTCACGGTTTTACACAGTTGCTTGATACCCGCTGCCAATCCCTGTCCAACCACTGCCCATAGGTAATAGCTTTCACCATCACGTTCGCCCGCAATCAGTAAATTGCACTTGTCACTGGTTAATCGATACAAAGACACGCGCCCGTCTTTGACGGCTTTGCACAGCTCTTTGTATTCATTCGGTACGGCGCGAAACGCTGGCTTAAGTTCGCCAAGCGCTCGCGCTGAGTGCGTCATGACTTGAATTACTTCTTTTTCCATAGCCACAGCCCCGCCAATAACGCGAACACAATGGCAATCAAGGTCACACGGTCGATACCACTACCGCCCATGCTGATGTTGCCCATTGATAGGTTGCCGCTGGATTGTCCGGTTGCTTCACTGCTGGCAGAAGCGCCCGCGCTGATTGGCATCGAACCTGAGTTAGAAAGTGGGAAACCCATCATAATTTGAAGCCCCGCTTATAAAGGATGTAACACACCAGAAGTAAGCCCAGCACCAAGCCAATACGGTCAAAACCGCCCGTTAACTTGATGCCAGCCCATACGCCCACCGCACCTGCTATCAGGTAAGGAATAAAAGGCATTACTTCTTCCCCTTAGTGGCGAACACCACTAACAACAGCACCAGTAAGAGCACCGCACCCATGGCAACGTAAGTCATGTTTACCCCCGCAAATGCGGAGGTAGACACAGGTTCCCCAGTGGGTTGTTGGTAGTCGTTATTGTGCTTGCGCTGTTCATCGGGGTTGCTAGATTCCACGCGCTGCGCTTCGTTTTGCAGCTTGATGCCTAGCCAGTCTTTGCCAATGTCGGTCACGTCAGTCAGCAATTCGCCGCCCGTCTCTAACACGCCATCCCAAATACCGCCCCATGTTTCCTGCGCCATCACCATAACGCCCCCCTTACTGCGCTGTAGGCACAGACACTTGTTCGATGGCTTCAATCAGTACCGGAATACTGCCCGCTTGTGTCTTTTCGACTTCGAACGCCAGTTGCTTCATGGCTGCCGTAGGCAAACGCGCTTCGCTACCAAAGCCGCAGCGTGTAAAGTCCATCGAGAAGAAGCCCGCATTTTGCTCACGACCCGCTGATGCCAAATCAAACGCGTTGTCCGCTTTGTTAACGTTCAGTTCTTCGCGCTCATCACGCAGAACACGAACACGCTCAATCGTTGAGTCTTTCAGGTGGACACGTTTAAGTGACAGCGACGCGCTACGCTCGGCAAAGTCAAACGGTGTACGACCGCTTGATGCTGCGTACCAAGTTTGTGAGTAGATGCGAGGCATGTAGATACGCTGAGATTGCGCCGCCGTTGTATGAGCACGAGCGCGAATCATCGGCGCAGGCTGACCAGACTTGGCTTTTAACTGGATGTACATAAACCAGATTTCGCCTTGTAGAGTCACTAGCTCACCTGTACGGATACCCAGTTTGGTGCGCATCGACAAATCAGAGAAGTTGAGCACGTAACGACCTTGTTGCACGTACTCTTTTTTGTGCTCTTGTAGGTCGATAAGATCTTGCGCTGTCACATTAACGATTTCGCGACCGTTCACTTTCACAGTGATGCGCTCAATGTCTGCTGGGTCGTTAATGTCTGTGACCAGTTCAATGTTTTGGTACGTTGGACCCGATACCAAGCGCAATGTGGCTTGGTTGCCCCAGTTCACACCTTCGACTGGGTCAAGCTCACGAGGGCGTGGGTTAAAAGGCTGTTTTAACGCTTCCATTAGAACCATCCTTTGTCGCCGTTTAGGGTTTCACGCACTGGCGTTAGTACGCTGATGTTGTTGATAGCCGCAATCACGATTAGCGTGATGATGAGCGCCATCAATAGGTTTTTATGTTGCTGTTTCATGTTGTTCCTTTCGGTTGCACACGGTTAAAAAGTGATTTCATGAAACAAGGAATTTGAAAGGCTGGGAAGTTGGAGCAACCTATAGGTTAAGTGGTTAACCTATAGGTTGAATGAGCGTTGAAATTAGCCGTGAATCTTACCCGTCAGGCAGTTAAACGAGGACTTTTCGACGTTGCCAATACCTTCACGAACCAATAAATATTCGGCAATGGGTTTGCCTATGGCGGCTTTGTTATTCTTAGCAGATTTCAGCCCTGCCAGCGTATCGACACACAAGCCCTTTTTGTCAGCAAGCCAACGAGCGTCAGCCATCGAGTTAACCGCGCCAATCCACCAAACGGGTGATTGCTCGGTGACGGTTTTCGGCACTTCCTGCCCACGCTGGAATATTGAATGCAGCACCAGACCATATTGACGACCACCACGCCACAGTTCGCCCGCTTTGCCTTTGAGTTTGCCGGACGTCTCCACACAACTAGCGAGTTCTTCAATCACCACATGCAAGCGGTCAGCGTCACCATTACCGACCGCCCACACCGCAGCGCTGAAAAACTCCAATTCATCACCACACGCACCCTCCCTTGGAACGTACGCCAGCTTGAACGACTTGCCACGTTTACGCGCCAGCACTAAGGCTTTAACGAACGCGACACGCGATGAGGTTTCAAGGCACATTTGCCCGCGATACTTCGCACCCGCATAGTTTCGGTATGGGTCAAAAAAAACCGCTTGCGCGGCTTTTGGTACTAAACCCAAGTGCTTAACAGCGGAGGTTTTACCCCCACCAGTACCCGCCACATAAATCACATGCTCTGCATCATGCGACGGGTTTGAGTTAACCGGATTAGGGAACTTAAGCGGCATCTTTTTCTTTTTGCTCACGCTGTTTTTTCTCCTCTATGGCTAGTAGTTCCTTTTGGTGCGTCATGGTCTTTTTCGCGCTGTAAACCAAAGACAGCACTGCCAGACCCAGCACGGCTTCTTCCATGTAATTACCGAACATGGACGTGACCGTGTCACCATGCTTTTCAAGCACTGGTAAAGCCGCTTCAATCACCGCTGCTTTGCCTTTCTCATCGAATTCGAAGTCCACACCGGAAATGATGCTGGTTGCTTGTTCGGCAATGGTAAACAGCACCGACAGCGCCCCTTCGAACATTTCACCCGCTGGCTTTTCTTCGTTAGCGGCTTCGGTTGGCGCATCAATCACAGCGTTGGTTTCGGTTTCTTCTAGTCCACTGATAACCGCTGAAAAGTCGCCCCAATCATCGTGTTCCGGTTGGTTTTCAAGTTCACCCTGCATTGATTGGCTCTCCCTGTTCGCTTGATTCGTCGGTTGATTTCTTGGTTGGTATCAGTTGGCGCACTGCCCAAAGCAAAAGCGCGACAATTGCCAGCCCAGCCAATACCTTTTTAACCGGAAAGACACGCTTTTTAACGGGCATTGGGGGTTCACTTTCTTGCGCTTCAACCGTTGCCACTTCATTTTGCTCTAAACTAGTTGTGTCAGTGCTTTCAACGGCTTCAACCACTGGCTCAACCGTTGAAATATCACTCTCATTAGTGACGGTGTCACTCGATTCTGGCGTGTTCAGTTGGTCTACCGATTCAACCATGTTGGATTCCACAAATGAGTTAATGCTTTTACTCATTGGGCTGTTGCCACAGCTTGGACACTTGTAATAAAGCAGTCCTAAATTACGCCCGTTTTTGGTTGGTTCACCTTCGGCAATCAGCTTACCTTCACCCACTCGGTGAACGGTGGCGTGACTACTACAAACTGGGCACGAAACGTGCCCACGAATTGGGTTTGGGTGTTTACTCATCGGCGACCGCCTCAACATCAGAAAGCTGCTCAATGTTGGCTTCGACACAAGCGCGGTACTTTTCACGCGCCACATTGTTTAGCTTGGTTAGCTGCTCGATATGGGCGAATAACGCCGGATTTAAGCCAAACGCTTCAAGTGTAAAGTTACCCGTCATAAGCATCTTGCTGGCACGTTTGATAATCGCGTTGGTGTCCATGTCTTTAAACTGGCTCAGTTCTTTTTCAACACTGGCGTTAAGTTTGTCGGCAGCATCCAGTGCCGCAATTGCTTGATTACATTCGTTAAGAGATAGCATTTTCATTTAGTTAGCCTCCGCTGGTAGTTCATCGGTATCAGGTTTTTTCTGGATTTGTTTGTTTACTTCTTTCATCCAGACCAGCAAAAGACGCCAAAACACGCCTCCCTTGCTGCGCTTTACTTCCTTTTCCATTTCATCGGTGATTTTGTCGATGTTGCTCATTGGGTTTCCTTTCCTAGTTTGCTGAAATCGTTTCGCAAGCAAGTGCCCAAACGGGCTAAATGAGTCGTAATGTGTTGTTTTGTAATTTGATTGAGCAATATTGGTCGATGGCGACCGTAGAACCATTTTGCAAAGGTTCTAATAGGCATTTCACTCCTTCAAAGCTCCATCCGGTGAGCTTCCTTAACTCAGTAATGAGTGGGGAGTTACAGTTATTTTCAGTGCTCCAAGACGTCGCTCCGCGACTTTTTAAAAGATGCTTTACGTCTTTCGTTTTTACGAGCGAATAGCACTCGCTGGCAGTTTCAATCACTTGACCAAACCACTCAAAACCAACGATTTTTTTGATAGCTTCGCCGTAGTCATTTTTGTTTTCTTTGTAGGCAAGCTTTGCACCGCTTGCCAACTTGCAAAACAGTGCCCATTTCGATGAATCTGCCGCTTGTCTCAGTTCTTCTAGCTGCTCATCTTTTTGGGTTTGTTCAGGTGTTGCTCTGCGCAAACTGCGCCACAATGAAACAGGTTCGCCACCAAATTGTTGAAACTGACGAATACGGTGCACCGACGCCCAAGCGCGCACTTTAAATGCGCTTTCCTCGGCTTCGGTTTCTGGCATGTGTTTGCCGTTGATGTTCTTCGATACGTACTTAGCGATGTAAGCCGTTGCACCGCCCTTGCTTGGGTCAGCTTCTTTCACGTCAAAGCGTGGTGATGTATCTGTTCCAAGTTCTTCGCGGTCTGGGTTAATGGCTTCACCACGCAATACGTTG
Source organism: Vibrio sp. L85 (assembly GCF_963871815.1). Lineage (NCBI taxonomy): Bacteria > Pseudomonadati > Pseudomonadota > Gammaproteobacteria > Vibrionales > Vibrionaceae > Vibrio > Vibrio sp. L85. Next base: position 57,130 of record NZ_CAWMYL010000112.1, on the reverse strand, counting down.
GTGATGGTCGCCTTGTCCTTTGGCGAACAAAACAAGAAATAGTGTGCGTGGCTGGTTGCGTCTTTGTGTGGTTCGGCTACACGAAAACCAAAGTAATTCACCTCGGCTTTTGCCAGCTTTGCACGAGCAATTGACCATTGGCGCATAAGTTCGGCGTGACCATCTTTAACGCTTGCTCCATCCCATTTTGGTGAATTGCGGTGATAGCGGCTTGGTAGTGTCCAAGTGATAAACAGCGCCGTGTATTCGAGTTCCTCAGCCAGTTCCTCAAACCCACGTGAACGCACCATCATTTCAATGCGGCGATTCTCTGGATTGGCGATTGTGCGCTTTGCTACGTCTTCCAATGCAAAGTGCTCGCCCGTTTCCTCGTTGTAGACACTCATTGATTTCATGTACTGCTCGGATTCGCGCTGCTTACGCTTCCAGTTGCCAAATGAAATCTCAGATACGTATTTGCTTTGGTGTCCTTTGTCACCAACACGGCTTAACGCGATTTGCGCATACTCGATGTAATCACCACGTAAGCGAAGCAAACGACGTTCAACCCACTTATCTGACTGCATTTTAAGGACTGCCGCCGTGAGCATCTGCTCAAGCGCTTCCTCATCGTCAGTATTGAAATTTACATAAGGCGTTTTCAGGTGAATCGTGTTTAACAGAGCCTTTTGTTCAGTGTAAACAGCGGTTAAGGCATCACTGAATGAGGCGTAACTCTCGGCATCTAGTGTCGATAAAATATCGGCACACTTATCTGCGTACTTCTCCGCAAACTTGGTGAGCGCGTCGTCACGCATCAGAATGTTATGGGTTAGAGGCTCACTACGTGCCCCTTTGCGACAGTCCACAAAGGAAAAGCGGTTCTCAATGTGCTTAGCACACTTCAAGCCAAACTTAACGGCATCACTTGCCGTCTTTCGAACGTTCTCTTTTGTGGCGTTTTTACGCTGGGTTCTTGCTTCCACTTTGCGCCTTACATCGTTGCGAACGATAGCGGGCAAACGTGGGAAAAATCGACGAGTAAAAGTGTTTTGATGAATGGCATCATTGGCGACTGTCTTAGCCGCCATTTTGATTTCTATGGCTTTTGTATCCACGAATCCCCCTGATTAAAGGGAAGAATCCGCGCCCACTTGGGGCGCTTCATCTTGCTTGCGGATTTTTTTAGACTTGAGTTTCATGCGCTCGGCAACAAGTGCATTATTGCGTTCTATGGCTTGATAAAGGCGCATTTTTCCATATCTTGATGTGGTCAAATGAGCAAAAGCCCCAAAACTTGATGGGTAAACTACAACCCACTGGCGAGACTCAAGCTCTAGCTTTGCTGCCTTTAACTGGAAGGCTATATTTGTAGCTCGACACTCACCGATTAGAAACCTAAGTTTCCCATAGTAGCGAGCAATATTGATGATATCGCCCGAACGATAAGCTTGAGACAAACCTTTGTAGTTATTCTTTACTGTTTCTTGCTTTGCTAGTTTCATGATGCAACCACCTCAACTTGAGTTAGTGGTTCACCATGATTTTGCGCGCCTAACGTTGCCATATGTTTCGCCACTTGACGAAGGCGTGAAAGTGTATTGCTGTTTGCTTCAAAGCAAGCGACCAAAGTACTGCCTTGGTAAAGCCAAAGTGACGCTTCAATTTCTTCTAGTTCGAAACTATCGAAGTAGATATGAATTCCGTTGCTTTGCGATGCAACGAGCTGGTTTTTGTTGCGGCGAGATTTCCAGATACTAATATTCATGCTACTACTCCCTGACGAAAACGTGTTGGAATGTAGGTTTGAGTTTTTTTCGGGAAATGCTCGGCGAATTTTTGGCGAAGCTCTGCAACTTTACGCAACGAGTTTGCCGTTTTATTTGGGTCAGGATTTATGCACCCTGCCATATCTGGGCAAGGTAAGTGAATTGGGTTGGTAACGATACGTTCCATGTTTTAGCCTCCGCAAGCTATTGATTTCCTGTCTCAAAAATAACGTTAAGGAAATCTTTTTAGCCGCGCAAGTCGCTTGCGGTAATGAAAGACGCAATACTATCCACTAAAATTTAACAATACAGCGAAGGGATGCGGGAACATGACTAATTATACAAATGTGCTTTTAGACCAACTGAAAACCCAGTTAGAGCTTACCTCTGACTATCAGTTGGCTAAACTTTTGGATGTTGGCACTAGTAGAATTAGCAACTACCGCAATGGGCGCAGTGTTCTTGATTGGGAATTGGCGTTTAAAATCGCCGATTTGTTAGAACTCGATGATCAAGATGTTGTGTACGGTTTGCTTGATGAAAAGACCGTAAACCCTCGCCTAATCAATGCCTTACAGTCACGCACGCCAGCCTAACCCCCGATTAACCCTTTTATACATAATGCGCACTGATTTTGTAGGCGCAAAGTTGTAATGTCACTATTTACCAAAGTTAAAATGTCTCTTTAGTTCGTAGTCACTAAGCTTTGCTTACAACCAGCTAAGGATGCGTTTAAGTTCATAGTCTTCCAGTATCTAACGAGACCTTGCGAAGTTGGATGATTGCAGATGGTTTATGGACACCGCATTCGCAACGCAAGCCTAAAGTTTACCAACCTCGCTACCGACGTGATTGTTTAGGCGAGCTCGTTCAAATTGATGGCTCTTACCACGATTGGTTTGAAGGACGATCTGACAAATGCTGTCTATTAGTCTTTATCGATGATGTGACTGGACGTTTGATGAACTTACAGTTAAGCATTAGTGACGTCGTAACCTTGTGTTCTTCAACAATACTGAGGTGTCACTTGTTTATTCATTTTCTTATGACATTAAAAAAGCGACTTGTTACAGTCGCTTTGAGTTTTTTTGTGACACTGTGACTCTTTTACATCATAAGAGTCATCTTTCCTGGAGCACTCATTCTAATTGATGACAATGCTTCCCCTGATATCTGGACGTTAGCAAACCAAAATGGTTTGTGCTTTTCTGCAAACACTTCACTTCTCGATAAGTTATCATAGATTGCATATGCCCTAGCCTGCGCTAAAGCTGCTCCATAGACACTGCGCTCTAAGATGGGTTTGCTTTCGATGTCTTCAAGAACAGCAACTTTTATATGTTCTACATTCTTCGACCAGTGAAAGTTTTCTAAAAGTCTTTTAGTCACCAGAGCTTCCATATCGACAATGACTTTAGGCAAGAAAGCGGAATTTGGTCGGACATCGGCACAGGCATAATACTCATCTTTCCTGTTCGTTTTTCTATAGTTCAGCATGACTTCAATGAGTGCGTCTTCAAACGTATCTGTGAAGTGATTAATCAATACGATGCTACCTAAGCTACGAAGCGTTCCGATCAAAACACCACAATCGGAATCTTGAACATCTGCCGATTCCAATCGCATTTTGGTGACGTTGGCAGTCAAAACCAATTGTTGCCAAAACTTGGGAGTCAGGATTTTAGTATTATTATCTGACCATCTCATCATTGGGCGCGCCATTAAAACCGGGAATAGCTTACGGCAATTTTCAATTCCAAGGCGCCCAATCGCGACTCTTGCATCTGAACTAGTTTTAGCCGCACTCCCTCGCTCACGCAGTCTTGAGTTCTCAATCAGATCTATAATCGTTGAGCTTAGCTGATGGCTATTGTTAGCCAAGTCTGTCAGTTTTGAAAAGCTTAGAGATGGAGAATAGGCAAACGATGCGAATAACTCAAATGCGGGTATATTGCTCGATAATTTATCAATTGGAAGCGTTTCAAGCTTCTTCATTAACATTCGATCGGCGACTTTCGATACATCGCTGATGACTTTTTGCAGTGTTTTCTGCTTGTCTTCCACGATTTGGCGTTTTTCTTTTACTCGCTCTTGTTCGCACATGAGAAGTATTCTTTGGTTGCGCGTGATTCTGTCTTCTTCACTAAAGATCACATCGTCACAATAACGCCCCTGTAAACTGAGGAGCTTATCCACTTGTGACTGATCCACTTGGTGGTTCATACTAGCTAGCCACTTGGCATGTCTAAGTTCGACTTCTTTCGATACTTTGACCGCGATGTCCATTGCTTCTGGTGTGTAATTTTTTTGCGTGAGCAACAAACTGATATTCCTAACGTTGTTTTTATTTTCCTGTCGGCAAGTTTATCTATAAAGACACACGCAGTAAATGGAATGTGATATTAATTCCACTTATAAATGAATGCTAATTATCGAAATATTATTAGTGAATGCTAATTGCCCGTTGTTATGTGTAGTCGTATATACTTTTCAGAGAATTTATAACGATAACGTTTGCCAATTTTCACATTTGATTTGGTGAACTGACATACGCGTTTATCACCATTTCCTTTAACTCTCTTGATCGTTGCATTCTTGCCTTTGTGTTCCATTTCAATCATCAAGTCACAATATCCGTGGTAACCATCAAATGCTCTATCAGTTTTCTTCTGCAGCTCCGCTTTGATTTTTTTCGCTACAGGATTGATTTCTGAGTCGTCAGCTATAGCAACAGAAATTCCAAATAAAAAGCACAAAAACGTGACAGTGTATCGCATAATGTTCCCTTTCGATTCGTAAAAGTGAAACTCTAACTCACTGACTTTGCTAATATAAAAATGGGACACATTAAATGCGTCCCGTTTAACACGAATAAGTAATTGATAGTTTTCTTAAGCTCGCTTTTTACCTTTGGTCGACTTAAAGCCTTGGTGAGGAAAAACGTTTCTAATGCGTTGTTGAACTTTTTTCGGCACGTCTTTGGAAAAGGTTAAGCGCATACCTGTACGTTGGTTATAGACTTTCATTTCGCCATCAAACGGAGAATGCTCAGCGATGTCTTGCAGGTTGTGTTTAAAAGAAGGCGGTATGTGACCTTTCACCTTCGATATTTGCCCTTGTTCAAACTTAACTTTTAGGACAGGTCTATCTACGGCGATAAGCCAAAAAATGACAACAGCAGCAATCAATATTACGTAAAGCATTTGATACTCCTTAGCTAGAAAGCAATTTACTCAAGTCTTCTTTCAGCGACGATACCTTCATACTGGCTTTTTCACTTCGAGATGCCTCTGATAACAAATACTCAATAGCATCGGATAACGTACAACCTAGCTCGTTCGCTCGATTGGAGAGTTTTTCCCACACTCGATAATCTAGATCGATGGACTTTTTCTTCGTGTGGACTTGTTCTGCATTGAAGTGACGTTTACGCTTAGCACGGATCGCTTGCTTCAGCTTATTATCAAGCTCTTCTGACATGTGGTTTTCAATCCAAGTAAGAACTTGGGTTGGCTCATGCTCAAGTTTACGAAGTTCGGCAATTGCGGCATCGGCTTCGCTCGTATCGATGTATCGGGTAACGGCTTCACCATCCTTCCACTTTTTGATGAGATACTTCCATTTCCAACCACATTCTAAATTTTCAAGCTGTTGATATTTCATCCTTCTGACCCTCAATACACTTATGGTGACAGCGTAACCCAAGTGTGCAGATTCGGCAATTAAAACTCATAAAAGTATCGATGTTGATCACTCATTTGTCGAAGGTTTAATCAACTGAATTTGCAGAATTTTTGGATTGGTCAAATTGTCGCTAGGGAGTTGATCGTCGTTTCGCTATAATGCTTGCAAGACTAAATTATGATGAATTTGAATGAACCAAGTTAACTGGCAAGATGTCACCCCTTCTTTCGAGCAGTACGAAGAGATTTTAAGTAAAGCCACTTCTCTACCGATTAAGCCCTTTATTGATCTTCAGCCTAGGCTTGAGGCGACCATTGACCGATTTACTCGTGTTCGAGGATTAACCCGTATTTTATTAGTGAATTGCACTGATAATGCGCTTTATCGTGGTTTCGTCAGCGAAGTATTGAAGAATAAGTCGTCAGCGCCTGTTGTGACAGTTGAGTCACTCGATGCCAAAGAGTTATTTGATCGTTACAGCGTGAATCAAGATGGTCAAACGACATTTGAGTCTGGCTTACTGTCTAAAGCAGATGGCGGTTATCTTGTTGTTCCTGCCAACTTAGTGCTTGCAAACGCTGCGCGCTGGCCAAGCATTAAAGCAGCAGTTCAAGGTGGAAGCTTTGCTCCGATTAACCTTACACCAAATCGAATTGCGTCATCGCCTTTTGCACCACAAGACTACGATGTAAAGCTGATCATTACAGGCGATCGAAACCAGTTAGCGGAAATCGAATATGTCGATGAAGACTTTTCTACAGGTCTGACGATGTATACTGAGGTTGAAGAAGATATCCACTTATCTCAAGAAAACCTAAGTAAATACGTTGGTTTGGTCAATTGGATTTGCCATGAATACCAACACCCTGCATTGAGTAACGAAGCCTTCCGAAGATTAATTCTTGCCGGCATGCGCTATACAGAAGATCAACACTATCTGCCTCTCGGTGTACTGTGGCACAACCAGCTGTTAGGTCTTGCTGGCCAGTATTCAAACTCATCGAGTATCGAGTTTGACGATATTGATCGTGCTATTGATGATAAATATTACCGTGAATCTTACCTACCACAACGTGCTGTGGACGATATTCTTGATGGACAAGTGATCATTGAGACGACCGGCGAACAGGTTGGGCAAATTAATGGTCTTACAGTGATTGATATGGCCGGACACCCTGTCTCCTATGGGGAACCTGCGCGTATTTCTTGTGTTATTCACTTTGGTGATGGTGATATTTCAGACGTCGAACGCAAAGCAGAACTTGGCGGCAACCTACATGCTAAGGGCATGATGATCATGCAAGCGTTTGTGAGTTCAGCACTGAATCTTGATGAACCACTACCATACTCCGCTTCGATTGTATTCGAGCAATCATACAGCGAAGTCGACGGAGACAGTGCCTCCTTAGCAGAGCTATGTTGTTTGGTGAGTGCCTTGTCAGAATCTCCAGTAAATCAACAGATCGCGGTTACTGGTGCAGTGGATCAATTTGGTCGCGTGCAAGCCGTTGGAGGCTTGAATGAAAAGATTGAGGGCTTCTACCAAGTATGTAAACACCAAGGCTTTACGGGAGAGCAAGGTGTGATTATGCCTAAATCTAACCTAAAACATCTCGCGTTACATAAAGATGTCATAGAAAGCATTAAGAATGGTGAGTTCCATATTTGGTCAGTTTCTACTGTTGATGAAGCGATTCCCATTCTTATGTCTAAACCATTTCGCGGTGAAGAAGACAGCATCATTGGTAAAATTGCCGAACGTATTGAAAACTTTGAAAGACATGAGCATCCAGAAGGAATTGTGGAGCGCATCAAAAACTGGTTTGTCTAGTACTGATCGGAGTTGTTTAGCGTACACGTGTTCACTAAGATGCAGCTATCAAAAATTGGAGTAATTGATAATGCAAAACAAACGTGATTCTTACAACCGTGACGATCTTCTCGCTTCTAGCCAAGGTGAGCTATTTGGACCAGGTTACCCTCAGCTTCCTGCGCCAAACATGCTAATGATGGATCGTGTTACTAAAATGTCTGAGACTGAAGGCGATTTTGGTAAAGGTTTGATCCTCGCAGAATTGGACATTACTCCAGATCTTTGGTTTTTTGACTGTCACTTCCCTGGTGACCCAGTAATGCCTGGTTGTCTTGGTCTTGATGCTATGTGGCAGCTTGTTGGTTTCTTCCTAGGCTGGGTTGGCGGTAAAGGCAAAGGTCGAGCTCTGGGTGTTGGCGAAGTGAAGTTTACGGGTCAAATCCTACCAACAGCGAAAAAAGTAACGTACGAGATCCACATGAAGCGCGTTGTTAACCGCAAATTAGTAATGGGTCTAGCTGATGGTCGTGTATGTGTAGATGGTAAAGAAATCTACGTAGCAAAAGATCTGAAAGTGGGTTTGTTCCAAGACACTTCAAGCTTCTAATCTCCTACTCTGAAGTATTTATCAAGGCTCCTATCAAAGGAGCCTTTTCTTTATCTTATGGCATTTAGTTTAGACACACGCGTAAATTGCTACATTTAAAAACATCCGCTTTAAACGCAGAAAAGGCTCTTAACGAGCCCTTTCAAATCCTTCTGTTTGTATGTGGAGAGTTTATTTGTAGAGACCAGATTGTCTTTCATCTCTGGCATCACGCCAACCACCTAACCAATACGACCGAGCATCAATTTGTTGATATGGGCAAGCCTCTTGAGACCTTCCATTCAACCCAGCTTTATAGCCTTGAGATTGAGCTCGTTCTAGGCGATCACGCTTTTGTCTCTTCATAGTTAATTCCTCATACAGGTCCATTTACAAACGTACTACTGTTATTGTGAAACTTTGATGGAGTTTTTATGACTCCATCTACAAGAATCGATCAAATTGCGCATTTTCTCAAGGCATAAAAAAAGCAGAGGCTCATTTCTGTGAGCCTCTGCTTGATTTAAAAATTACTGACTATTTTCTACGGAACCCGAATAGACCCAGCATGGTCAAAGCCAGCCATCCTAGACCAGCGCCTTGGCGTTCCGCAGCTTCCTCTTCAACACTGCGTGGTTGAATATTAGCTTTAGTTGCACCTGGAATCGGCTTAAGCTTAACAGCAACGATTTTCTCTTCACCGTTACTACAGAAAGAGTTGTGAGCTGTTGTGTCATAACCGCCTGCACACTTCATTGCTGTCGCTGAGATAACGCCGGCATCGTTGATATCTGAAGCGCTAATGATACGGAACTCGTTGTTGCTGTCAGAAATATCTCTGGCGCTTGCGCTCTGATCGTTTGCACCGTTGGTGAGATCGTCGAGGAACCATGCTTTGCCATCGAAGATTTCTTTAGCACGCTCACTAACTGTTCCACCTTGAGCATATGGATAGATAAATCCACGTTTACGGCGAGGTTTACCCTCTTCTTCACGAGTCTTCTCAGCGTCTAATTGACCAACAATCTCATTGTATGAGCTGATGCCACCCATTTGACCGCCAGCACCGCTAAAGAATATACCAGAAGTTGGGTAGAAGGCACTTACTGAGCTCTTAGTCACATCGTCAACAACAAAGAGACGATTTGGTGCAGACCCTGTTGGCATTAAGTAAGCCCCCGAACGTTTGGCTTCACCAATCGCAACAAAATTTGCATTTACGTCAGTTAGACGTGAGTTGGTATGAACCGTATCACCACTGATTCTTTGTTGGGCACCATCAACTTCTTTATTTACCCATGTAGAATCAACGACTGAGCCTTCTTTTGCCAACGTTCCTACGAAGACTGTTGCGTTCATGTAGTTGTTGTCACTGTCATAGGTGTTGTACCCAACACCATAAACAGTTGAATCTTTTACAACAAGATCTCGCATGCTACCTTGCGCCAAGCGTTCATCTTCTTGAGCTTGTCCACTTGGCCAATTTAACTCGAAGGTAGAGCCTGTCGAGTCCCAAATGGCAGCTTTAGACGTAGAGTGGTCGCCATTATCATTGTTGGCAAATCTCGAAACGCTACCTACAGTAAATGTTCCATTTGTTTTCCAAGCCCTGCTTTCTAGAAGCTTTGGAACTGCGTCGCTTGTGTCAAAGTTAGGACTAGTTCCTGGTGCAACAACCGTATTTCTTGTTTCTAAAACAGTTGGATCGGTTGTACTGATAACACTTTGATTGCCTACAGGCTTCCCTTCAGCAGTCAGACTGTTGATGACATTGTTGTACTTATTGGTATACGCTGCAGAATCGATTGTATTGGCGGTATTTCCCTCGACATACGCAAGCGCGTTTGAAGTAAAGTCTCTGGTAAATGCTTCTTTATTCCACGGAGTCCAATGCACGGATGCCCAAGATTCACACGTTGAGTAACGACGTTCGTTGAAACAGTATCTTTCAAAATCGTCATACTCTTGTACGTAATAGAAACCAGAATCCAAAGCAAATGGCACTTCTTCGCGGTAGCTAACACCGTCGACTTCTTGCCCTGTTGAGATTGGGGTTACTCGTGTTTCAAGCGCTAGTTTGAAATGTTCAGACTCGGGGGAATTTACCGGTTTACAGCCGGATTTAGCTCCTTCATCAAAACAACCAAGCGCATACGGAACGTCGCCTTGTTGAATTGCAACTCCGTATGATGTTCGAGCTGTTTCTGTATCAACACTATTTCCATTAATCTGAGGATCAACTTCAAGGACTTGATACAGGGCTGCATTAGCATTCATTGCCGTACCCACCATCATAGCGATGGCGGTTAATTTGAATTTGTTACTACAATTCATCGAATTCTTAACTATCCTGTTGCATTGCTTCGAGTTCTTCCCATCTCTCGAACGCGATTTCCAACTCCTGCTCTACCGCAGCGAGCTGTTCCAATACCGGTTGAGTCTGTTCTACAGGTTTAGTGAAGAACTCTGGGTCGTTCACTTGTTCTTGTAGAGTCTCAATATCCGCCTCTAATTGTTCTAGTTTAGCTGGAAGAGCCTCTAATTCTCTTTGCAGCTTATACGATAACTTCTTCGAATTGTTCTTAGGTTGCGTAGTTTTGGGAGTTTCCTCAACCACTTTCTCTTTCTTCGCTGCTTTTTCAACCTGACTGCGCGAAGCAAGAACTTGATCACGCTGCTGTTTTGCGTCGTGGTAACCACCAACAAACTCTTCGATTATGCCGTTACCTTCAAAAATCCAACTGGTCGTCACCGTATTGTCTACGAACTCACGGTCGTGGCTCACTAACAGTAACGTACCCTGATAATTGGCAAGCATTTCTTCTAAAAGTTCCAACGTTTCGATGTCCAAATCGTTGGTAGGTTCGTCAAGAATAAGCAAGTTGTTAGGTTTCAACAAGATACGAGCCAGCAACAAACGGTTTTTTTCGCCTCCAGACAAGGCTTTTACTGGCGTGCGAGCACGTTTTGGTGCAAACAAGAAATCTTGTAGGTAGCTCAATGCGTGACGCTGACGCCCTCCAACCATCACTTCTTGCTTACCATCTGCTAAGTTATCAATAACCGTCTTTTCAGGATCAAGAATTTCGCGGTACTGATCGAAGTAAGCCACTTCGAGCTTTGTTCCACAATGAAGACGACCACCTTGCGCTGATAATTGCCCTAATAGCAACTTGAGAACGGTACTTTTACCACAGCCGTTAGGACCAATCAGTGCGATTCGATCACCACGCATAATGTTGAAGCTAAAGTTATCAACGATTTTTTTGCCTTCAAAAGCAAAAGAGACATTCTCAGCTTCAAATACGATCTTACCTGAGCGCGAAGCATCGTCGATGTTAAGGTTAACTTTACCTTGAACCTCACGTCTGTCACGACGTTCTTCACGAAGCTTTTTAAGGGCACGAACACGACCTTCGTTGCGTGTACGGCGTGCTTTAATGCCTTGGCGAATCCACACTTCTTCCTGAGCTAGCTTTTTGTCGAACTCTGCATTTTGCATTTCTTCGACACGAAGCATCTCTTCTTTGTCATTTAAGTATTGGTCATAATCACCAGGGAAAGAAGCGAGTTGTCCGCGATCGAGGTCAACAATGCGTGTCGCCATCGATTTGATGAATGCACGGTCGTGGGAAATGAAGATGATCGAGCCTTTGAAGTCCTTTAGAAAGTTCTCTAACCATTCGATGGTCGTTACATCAAGGTGGTTAGTTGGCTCATCAAGAAGCAATACATCAGGGTCACAAACAAGTGCCCGAGCGAGAGCGGCTTTACGTTGCCAACCACCCGATAGATCAGTCAGTTTGGTTTCAGGGCTTAGCTTTAGCGCGCCAAGTACATTCTTAACACGATCATCAAAGCGCCAAGCGTTAAGGTGATCCAACTGTTCTTGAATCTTAGCAAGACGATTAATGTTCTTTTCACTTGGGTCCTGAGCGACAAGATCGAGAAGATCATGATAGATCTTCAACTGCTCACCGATTTCAGCTAAACCACCAGATACGTATTCGTAAACTGTGCCTTCTTGATTGCGTGGTGGATCTTGTTCAAGTCGAGAAACAACGACGTCTTGGGTGATTTGAATCTTGCCATCGTCCAACAAAATGTCGCCAGCAAGCACTTTCATTAACGTAGACTTACCTGCACCGTTGCGACCAACTAAACAAACGCGTTCATTTTCTTGAAGAGCGAACTCTGCTTTGTCTAGTAATGGGTGGTCGCCAAATGCAAGTTGTGCGTTATGAATGGTAAGTAATGCCATTATTATCCAACCAATGTTTGAGTTTTTCTAAGTCAAACGGCCAGTTCAACTCAGAATCTTGATATTTTAATACGGGAATTGTTACGCCGTAACGAGAAAAGAGAGCATCGTCGAACGCTATGTCGACGATGTGTGTTTGTTCGGCGAGACCAATCTGACTAACGAGGTCAAACGCCATCTCGCAGAGATGGCATCCTTCAGTGCTGTAAAGCGTTAGCACGTTAAACATCCTTTTACTGTTCGGTCCCTATTCTGCGTGAGTAACCAACCAGCAGTTGTGAATCTGTTTGTTACGAGAAAAATCCAATGGCAGAGTTTGAGAAGAAATGTTCTGCGCTTTTAAGCCCAGTTCTGCAAGCCCTGCTTCGTCCATCTTGAAGTGACGTTTGTTGTTCGAGAAAACAATCGTACCGCCAGCACGCAACAGACGCTTAAGGTTCGTCATTAGCTTAATGTGGTCACGTTGCACATCGAACGACGTTTCCATGCGTTTAGAGTTAGAGAACGTCGGTGGGTCAATAAAGATAAGATCGTATTCACCTTTGGCGTTCTCAAGCCACTGGAGACAGTCAGCTTGCTCAAAACGATGCTGGCGACCAACACAACCGTTTAGCTGCATGTTGTCTTTCGCCCAGTTGAGGTACGTGTTAGACATATCTACCGTAGTTGTAGAACGCGCTCCACCAACTGCAGCGTGCACTGTTGCACTGCCAGTGTAAGCAAACAAGTTAAGGAAATCTTTACCCTGTGCCATTTCGCCAAGACGACGACGAGTTATCTTATGATCCAAGAACAAGCCCGTGTCTAGGTAGTCATGAAGGTTTACGATCAGCTTCACTCCGTACTCGTTCACTTCAAGCGTCTCTGAAACTTGACCTAATTTTTGGTACTGGCTACGACCCTTTTGCTTCTCACGAACTTTAAGTACTACGTTATTCGCTTCTACACCTGTTACCTGAATCGTTGCACGGATGATGTCCGTTAGACGGCGCTTGGCTTTTTCTTCAGGGATATTCTTAGGTGCTGCGTATTCTTGAATCACAATTTGATCGCCGTACACGTCGATCGCTACATTGTATTCAGGAAGATCCGCATCGTAGATACGGTAACAGTCAAGTTTCTCTTTACGAGCCCACTTACCAATCTTGCCAATGTTTTTCTTCAAACGGTTTGAGAAGTCTGGTGCAATTTGAACATTAGTGTCCGCGCCTTTCACTTCATCAATGCTGCGCTCTGCAATGCTGTAGTTCTTTTGGTGACAAGGTAACGCACCATTGTTCAATTTGAACTGTTTGTCCGCACGCATACGAAGACAACTTAGTAGCTCGTCTGAACTTGAGAAGATAGACGCTTTACAACCGCCAAATTCTGCTTTTAGCTGACCACCAAATGCTGTGTATAGCGCGATCAGACCAGGTTCAGTGCCAAGACGCTCACCATAAGGCGGGTTAGAAACGATAACGCCAGATTCGAAACCAGCCGGACGAGTAATGGTTGCTGCATCGCCTTGTGCAAATTCAATCAACTCTTCAACACCAGCTCTACGAGCGTTGTCTCGTGCAACCTTCAATACTTTCGGGTCGTTATCGAAGCCGAAAAACTTAGCGTCAACTTTTTTGACACCGCGTCGAGCTTGTACATTTGCCTCTGATTTAATCTCTGCCCAAAGCTCTGGTTCAAAATCTTCTAGCGCTTCAAAGCCCCACTGTTTGCGCTTAACGCCTGGTGCCATATTGGCTGCCATCATCGCTGCTTCAATCAGCAACGTACCAGAACCACACATTGGGTCTAAAAGCGGTTGTGAACCATCCCAGCCACAACGCATTACGATTGCTGCTGCAAGCGTCTCACGTAATGGAGCTCGACCTGATTCTGGACGGTAGCCACGTTGATGAAGACCACTACCCACCATATCCACACCAAGAATGGCTTTGTCTTTGTGCAGACGAACATGAACGCGGATATCAGGGCGTTCTTTGTTAATGTTTGGACGAGGAAGTCCTTTTTTCTCAAAGCAATCTACGATGCCGTCTTTTACTTTCATTGCACCGTATTGGCTGTTGCGGATTTCACGGTTCGTACCATTGAAGTCGACCACAAAGCGCTTTGAACTATGGAACTGGTTTACCCAGTTAATGGAAGACGTCGACAGGTAAAGGTCCATGTCGTCGTTACAGGTAAATTCCGATAAAACACGTACAAATCGAGACGCCAAGCGGCTCCACAAACAGCAACGGTAAATCTGTTCATTCGTCGCCTTAAATTTAACGCCTGCCTGTACTGGTTTGGCGTTTTCAATGCCTAGTTTAGTCAGTTCTTCAACAAGCAAGTTTTCCATGCCGTTTGAAGTTACCGCGAGATATTGATTCATAGTGTTCTTTCGTCGATAAAAAATGGCTTTGATTATACCTGACTTTACGATCAATGCCTCGTTTTTAAAGGCATTTTTACTTTATTAGCTCAAACAGTCGCCAATCTCATCTGTTGAAAATCAAAACACAGCACATCTACAAACAAAATACGTCTCTTTATCACTTTCTAGTAAAGACAAGCATCATAACGAGAGTGAATACTTATTTACACCATCCTTGGTCTATACCAACCACTCATTTTGCGTGTAATTAACTTACAAAATGAGCGTATAGGGGAACAAAAGGTGAAATATTAGGCGTCTGGTTGCCTAAATTAAGGAAACGCTAAAATGAAAAAAGTGGAATAAAAGTGAGCTACTTCATATCTGAGATACAAAATAGCCCTCACCTAGGCATGTATTTGGCGTGCACAAGAGGAGATATTCAGAAAATTCTAGGCAAAAAAAATCGACCTAATGAGGTCGATTAATGCAAACAAAGGAACGAAAATAAAGAAAAATCAAAAGGAAATTAACCCACCATCGCCATTGGTGCCATCGTGAATAAGTGATTGGCACACACCATGCGATCGTGCATTACTTTAATTGGTTGCCCAAATGGCAGTACTTTGTTGCCATCAAGTAGAAATTCATCCTGCCCTACGTAAGCACATAGGCTTGATGTTTCACCTGGTTCTAGAACGATGAATACGCCTTCTGAATATCGATTTGTTAGGAAGACCATATCCCCTTCTTCTGGCTCATGTCCATCGCATTGGGCGTCGAAGAACCAGCTCTTCGGTTGAACAGGTTTATGAAAGCGTTTTGCAGCTACGCAATAGAGCGTAAGTTCGGCTTGACGGTATTCGTTGATGTCGAGACAACGGATTCGTTCGTTGTACGTTTGAAACGCGCTTGCGTCATCAACAGTGAATTCATTGTTTGAGAAGGCACAATTGACCAACAGCTTACGGCATAGATTGGTTTGGAAAATCATCTCCTCCCCCAAATCCAGCATTAGGCAAGCTTTCTGCTCGTCAAAATACCAATTCCATTTGTCGCTGGGTTTAAGCATTATTCCGTTCTCTTGTTTGTGACTAGTTAATCAGTAATAAGAGGTAAGACGCTTAATTACCTACTCATGATTTTTAAATTTTACAAACGAACGGGCAAAAAAAAAGAGGAAACGAATTCCTCTTTCTTTAGTAACAAGCGTCGATTTCTCAACGATTTAGCGATTGCTCTTATAGATTTTTAACAATATCGCGTACGAGACCTGGTCCGTGGTATATGAAACCAGTGTAAACTTGAACAAGTTGTGCACCTGCCATCATTTTCTCTTTCGCTGCTACGTATGAGTCAACACCGCCCACACCGATTATCGGAAGTTTATCGCCAAGCTCTTCATGAAGTTTACGAACAACTTCTGTTGAACGTGATTGAACCGGACGTCCGCTTAGACCACCCGCTTCGTTCGCATGTTTCATGCCTTCAACGACTGTGCGATCAAGCGTTGTGTTTGTTGCAATCACACCGTCGATGTTATTCTTAATTAGCGACTCACAGATCTGGCTGATTTCGTCATCGCTCAAATCCGGTGCAATTTTTAGCGCAAGTGGTACGTACTTACCGTGCTTTTCTGCAAGTTCTGCTTGCTTCTCTTTGAGTTCAGATAGCAATTCGTCTAGCGCTTCACCGTACTGAAGTGAACGAAGCCCTGGTGTATTTGGTGACGAGATGTTCACGGCGATGTAACCGGCATACTCGTACACTTTTTCCATACAAATCAGGTAGTCCTCTGCCCCTTTCTCAATTGGTGTATCTTTATTTTTACCAATGTTGATACCAAGAATGCAGTTGTATTTTGCCTTTTTCACATTCTCAACCAGATGATCCACACCTAGGTTGTTAAAGCCCATACGGTTGATGATACCTTCCGCTTCAACTAGGCGGAACAAACGTGGCTTGTCGTTACCTGGTTGCGGACGAGGCGTAACAGTACCAACTTCGACAAAACCAAAGCCCATAGCGTCAAACGCTTCGATACATTCGCCGTTTTTGTCCAAACCAGCAGCAAGACCCACTGGGTTACGGAATGTAAGCCCCATGCATTCTACTGGACGATTTGGTAATTGTTGACGATAGAAAAGATCGAGAGGAGTGCCGTTAAAGCGTTGGAAGTTTTTGATTGCAAGATCATGTGCCTTTTCGGCATCAAGTTGGAAAAAGCCAGTTCTGGCTAGACGGTAAAGCATTGTGCCTCCGAAAGAAAAAAGCCCCGTGTAAACGGGTCAATATTATTTACTGTTTTTCAGTGCAATTCAATGAAAATGAGTGAATTCAGCAAAATAGTATGTCTCATTTTAATTTTGTTCATAAAAACAGTTGATTAGCACTCTATTCTCTATACAAAATTGCTAGCTTTTTATTTAAAAGCAAACGATTTCATGCCAGGAAAACTCAAATCGCACGTTACGGCGTCACTTGTTGTGTGGAGTTATAATGATTTGAACATAAAAAAGCCCCGCGATTGCGAGGCTTTTGCTAAAGTCACTTACCCTATTCGTTCGAAGAACAGTTCAGGTTAAGTAGAACCAACTCGCGAAGTGCAACAGAGAACTTAGCGAACTCATGAACGGAACCAACTTTGAATTCATTCAAGATGCTCTCCCAACGATGTAATGACAATTCATTCGTTGTCATCCAATCTTCGAGTGCTTGCATCACGTCTAGATCTTCTGTTGAGCAGCCGCAAGTTAGAACTTGAGCAGTCAATTGACGTTGTTGCCAATCAAGATCCTCACGGAATGCTGCACGGGCAAGAGCTTGCCAGTTATTATCAACCGCTTGGCTATTGATCTGTTTCAAGAACCAGTGAAGTGATAAACGGTCACCTAGATTAAAGTAAAGCTTCGAGGCTTGTTCAACCGTTTTACCCGTTTCGCTTGCTACTGTTGAAATATCCAGTGCAGACTGTAGGCTAGAGAGACGAGCTACATGGTGTGCCAGTTTCTCCTCTACTCCGCGCTCAATCCATTTCTGAGCAAGTTCGTTATGCTCTTCCACTTCTGATGCAACTAGCATGGTGTCTAGCGTTTCAGTAATAGTGTGAACATCGCCTTTATATAGCGCAACTAACTCAGTTACTGTGCTCTTACCGCTGCGATTGCGAAGTAACCAACGAGAGATACGGCGCAATGCGCGACGTACATAAAACATGATCTCATACTGTGCTTCTGCAGTTGCAACGTTATCGAGTGCACGAGTTTGCTTAAGAATATCTTCCAGTTCGAAGATCTCACGTGTTGCACTGTAAGCGTTCGCAATATCAACGACACTCGCGCCCGTCTCTTCTTGAAGACGAGTCACGAAGTTACAGCCCATTTCATTAACCATTTGGTTTGCCAGCGCTGTTGCGATGATTTCAGCACGCAGCGGGTGGTTTACCATCTGATCTTTGTAGTTACGGCGTAACTCACTTGGGAAATAAGCAACTAACTGTTTTCCATGGAATTCATCATTTGCAATTTCGTCAGCAACCAATTGTTCTTTCAGAACCATCTTACCGTAAGCTACGAGTACTGAAAGTTCAGGACGTGTCAGACCAAGACCTTGTTTCTCTCGCTCAATCAAGGTTTCATCGTCTGGAATGTACTCAAGAGCACGATCCAAGTACCCTGCTTTCTCCATTGTATGGATAAAGCGGATTTGCTCTTTAACGATGCCAACACCTTGCTGTTCAGTCACCGAAATAGACTCAGATTGACGGTATGCATCGTCCAATACGATTTCGCCCACTTCGTCTTCCATCGATTCAAGAATCTGGTTGCGTTGTTTAACCGTTAGATCGCCATTCGATACTAAACCATTCAAGAAGATCTTAATGTTCACTTCGTTGTCCGAACAGTCTACGCCACCAACGTTATCCACAAAGTCCGTATTTACACGACCGCCTGTGCTTGCGTATTCGATACGACCAAGCTGAGTCATACCTAAGTTACCGCCTTCACCAACCACTTTCGCTTTTAAATCACGTCCATCGATACGGAGTACGTCATTTGCACGGTCGCCAACATCAGTGTGTGTCTCGCTAGAAGCTTTAACATACGTACCGATACCACCATTCCAAAGCAGATCCACTTCCATTTGCAGGATCATCTTAATCAGATCGTTTGGCGCTAGAGACGCTTTCTTCGTGCCCAGCATTTTTTGGATTTCTGGCGTTAGTTGGATCGATTTAGAGCGACGAGAGAAAATACCACCGCCCTGCGAGATCAACTCGGCGTTGTAATCTTCCCAGCTTGATCGTGGGAGATTGAACAAGCGATTACGCTCTTCCCAGCTGGTGGCTGAATCCGGATTTGGATCAATGAAGATGTGCATATGGTTAAATGCAGCTTGTAGACGAATATGCTTAGATAGCAGCATACCGTTACCAAATACGTCCCCTGCCATATCACCCACGCCAATTGCTGTGAAGTCAGTGGTTTGACAGTTGATGCCCATTTCTCGGAAGTGGCGTTTCACCGATTCCCAACCACCTTTCGCAGTGATACCCATTGCTTTGTGGTCATAACCGTTAGAACCACCTGATGCAAACGCGTCACCTAGCCAGAAGTTGTACTCATCCGATACAGAGTTCGCCAAATCAGAGAATGTCGCTGTACCTTTATCGGCGGCAACAACTAAGTATGGGTCGTCTTCATCGTGACGCACTACACTCTTCGGCGGAATAACTTCGCCTTCGATGATGTTATCGGACACATCGAGAAGCGCGCGAATGAAGCGTTTGTAACAACGTTGACCTTCAGCGAAGATTTCATCACGGTTAGTTAGAGTTGGCTGACGTTTACATACGAAGCCACCTTTTGCACCCACAGGAACAATAACCGTGTTCTTAACTTGCTGTGCTTTAACCAGACCAAGAATTTCAGTACGGAAGTCCTCTTGACGATCCGACCAACGCAAACCACCACGCGCGACTTTACCGCCACGTAGGTGTACACCTTCAATATCAGGTGCGTAAACGAAGATCTCAAACGCAGGCACTGGCTGAGGAATATCAGGGATTTCGCTTGGCTTCATCTTCAATGATAACCAAGGTTTAGGCTGCTTATTTTCGTCCAATTGGTAGTAGTTAGTACGTAGCGTTGCCGTGATCATTTCCATGTAGCGACGGATGATACGATCATCATCTAGGCTTTCAACGCGATCCAGTTGCTCGGTTATTTTCTTGATAAGATCGTTCTGACCTTTCTCGCTGCCTTTGTGTTTTGGATCGAATCGTTTGGCAAACAAGTTTACTAGACCCGTTGCCAAATCTGGGTAATGGCTAAGGGTATCTTCTATGTATTGTTGGCTGAATGGGAAACCAACCTGGCGCATATAGCGCGCGTATGCACGAAGAATTGAGATTTCACGACCAGACAGTGAAGCGCCTAGTACCAAGCGGTTGAAGCCATCACTCTCTAGATTACCAGCCCAAATCGCTGCGAATGCTTGTTGGAAACGATCGCGAGCTTCACGAAGATCAACGGTCTTGTCGCTCTTATGCAGCATTGAGAAATCAAGGATCCAGAACGTTTGACCATTGTTGGTTTCGATCTCATAAGGCGATTCGCCGATCACACGTAACCCTAGGTTTTCCAACATTGGCATCACATCGGATAGGTGAATTGGCTCGTCGCGGTGGTATAGCTTCAAGCGAACTGCTTTCGATTCAGCCGCTTCTTCTTGCGGACGATAGAACAGCATGCCGAGTTTGTTGTCGTCGCTTAACGCTTCTAGACGTTCGATATCTGCAACCGCAGAACCTGGCATCATGTCTTCTTTATATGAACGTGGGAATGCGCTCATGTACTCTTTCGAAAGCGGAAGACCTTTGCTTTCACCAAAGTTAGCAATGATAGACTCTTTTAGGCGGTCGTCCCATGAAGTCGATACTTCCATTAAGTTCTGCTCAATCTTTTTCACGTCTACATCAATGTTGTTATTGTCTACACGAACAATGTAATGGGTTCTCGCCAACGGGCTTTCTGAGAAGAAGGTTGTGAATTCAACCTCTTGTTCACAGCCAAAGTACTGCTTAAGAATGCGTTGCGTTTGACGACGAAGCTCTGTGTTGTATCGATCTTTTGTCACGTAAACCATACAGCTGAAGAATCGACCAAATGGGTCTTTACGAACAAATAGACGTAACAAGTCACGATCTTGCATTTGAACGACGCCCATCCCCACTTCTAATAACTCTTCTTCACGAGCTTGAAGTAATTCGTCACGTGGGTAGTTTTCTAGAATGTTGTGGAGGGCTTTGTACGAGTACGATCCGTTACGGTAACCACTCGCTTCTAGAATACGATCCACTTTCTCGCGGATCAGAGGAATACTTTGTACGGCTTGGTTGTATACAGCAGAAGTGTAAAGACCTGTGAAACGGTGCTCACCAATCACTTTGCCGTTCTTATCGAATTTCTTAACGCCAATGTAGTCAGTGTAAGCTGGGCGGTGAATACGAGATGCTTGATTGCCCTTAGTGATGATCAATGCGTAAGGCTTTTTCGCTTCTAGGCGCGCAGAGTCGGACAGTTCAGAAAGCTTGATGCTACGAATGCGATTGTCATCGGCAAAGAGACCAAGACCTTTCTCTTTAACAGGTTGCAGCTCAGTGTCACCATTGACGCTAACAAGATCATACTCTTTGTAACCCATGAAGGTGAAGTTATGATCCCCTAACCAACGTAGGTATTCGATCGTCTCATCTAAACGATCAGTCTTCATCGAAACTCGATCTTTGTTCTTTTCAAGATCATCAGTAACGATCTTAAGTTTATCAACCATTTGTTTCCAATCATCAACCACTAAACGCGTGTCAGACAAAATGGTCAGTAGCTCATTTTTCAGCTCTTGCATTTCACCTTTACTGGTTAAGCGGTCAACTTCGATATGGAACAGAGATTGAAGAACACCACCCTCGCCATTAACGTCCGTCACTTGCCCTTTTTTATCGCGTTCTAGTTGCGTTGGGTTGTTGAGCATCAAGTGAGAAACAAGGTCAAGTCGCGTTAACGCCATCTTGATGGAATCCACCAAAAACGGGCTGTCCGGAACAACAATTTCAACAATAGTGTGTGTTGATTGCCAACCTTGGCGGCTGACAGTTGGGTTGAATACCCTGACAGAAATGTCTTCTGGTTTCTTTTCATTGACATGATGCCACAGGCTAACAACGGCACCATATAGGTCGGATTCGTTTCGCTGAATCAAGTCATCATCAGCAATGTTACTAAATAAGTGTTGAGCAAGTTTAGTTACAAGCGGTTGGTGAGAAAGCTCGAGTTTGTCTTGAATTAGTTGGTATACCTTTTCAAGCAGAACCGGCACTACATTTTCACGCGCGGTCATATTCACACTCCACATTAGAATTGTTGTTTTGTAGGGGGACTTAACTTCGGGTTTTAGCCTCGAAACTAAGCATAGGTAATGCATGCACTTATTGTAAAAGCATAATTACAAATGTTTAACAAAAATTCGCAGTGGTAGGAGGTGAAATGTTTGATTATGTGACTAAGATTCCTGTTTAACTCACTAGGAATATCAGGCATCACAGAGTTTCTAACTTTAGAAACTTATTATTTTGGTCAGTTGTGAGTCTAAAACGACCTCTAATGCCTAATTGACTAAGAAACGGTCGAAATTTTGATGCATCTAGTTGCACTCTCAAACCATTGTCAGTAATGACTTGTACAGAACTTGCGGCACCAGAGTAGTGTGAAAGAAATGTTTGATAAGAGATGTTGAGAGAGAAGTAATACTGGTTCATGAAAATGGATTGTTGTCAGAACAAAAAACTAGGGTGATCGTAATGACCACCCTATTCTTTTGTCGATTATTCGTCTAGTGCTTTAGTCACTTTTTCGAATAAGTCTTTCGCTAGATTGTCCATCGCTTTAAGCTTTTCAAGCTCTACACGAATAAGCGCTTGACGACCTTCATCGTATTTACGGAATTTCAATAGAGGATCGATCATGCGGGACGCCACTTGTGGGTTACTATCGTTCAACTGACGAAGGATCTCACCAGCAAATTGGTAGCCAGAACCAGATTTATCATGGAAACGTACTGGGTTTGCGTTCAAGAACGAACCAATCAAACTGCGCGTGCGGTTCGGGTTCTTCAAGCTAAACGCTTCGTGGCTCATGGTTTCTTTTACTTTCTCAAGTGCGTTCTCAATCGGGTTGCTGCCCTGAAGAACAAACCATTTGTCCATAACCAGACCATCGTGCTTCCACTTGTCGCTGTAATCCGCCATTAACGCTTCACGACATTCAAGTTGTGCACTGTTTGCTGCATTCATCGCCGCAATTGTGTCGGTCATATTGTTTGATGATTCATACTGCGCTTTTGCTAGCTCGTTACCCTTTTCAGTGTAAGCCAAGAACTGCAAGCACTGGTTGCGCAGAGCGCGTTTGCCAATCGCTGCATGGTCAATGCTGTATTCTGTTTGGTTCAATGCGTGATAAGTAGCACTCAGTTCATCTTCTAGTTCTTTAGAAAGTGACGCTGTAATGCTATTCAGTACCGTATCTACCGCATCGATATCAATCTGCTTGTACCAACCAGTGATTTCGTTGATGGAAGGCAGAGAAAGCACTTGAGCAATAAACGCAGGTTCAAGGTTTGCATCAAGTAACACGCCACGGAATGCATCGATTAAGTCTTCTGATAGATTAACCTCACCACCCGCTTGAACGTTAGTTACGTTTTGACGAATGTATTTCGCGAGCAGCATTTGGCTTGCATCCCAACGAGCAAAATCGTTCGTTGCTTGCTTCATCAAGAAAATCAGTTCATCATCGCTGTAATCGTATTCCAATTTAACCGGTGCAGAGAACTCACGAAGCAATGATGGTACTGGTTGTTCTGCAACGTTTTCGAATACGAAAGTCTGCTTGTCTTGCTTCACGTCCAAAACGTTGTGTACGGATTCACCGTTGATAACCAGTGGAATCACATCACCATTTTGTGCGTATAGTTCAATATCGAATGGAATATGTAGCGCTTGCTTTTCTGCTTGGTCGTGCGTTGCTTCAGTAAATTGCTCAACCGTTAACGCGTAAGTTTTTGCTTCAGCGTTATATTCGCTGTTTACGCGGAGTGTTGGTGTACCCGATTGGCTATACCATAAGCGGAATTGTTTAAGATCAACGCCCGTTGCGTCTTCCATCGCAGAAACAAAATCTTCACACGTTGCCGCTGTACCATCATGACGTTCGAAGTAAAGCTTCATGCCTTTTTGGAAGCCTTCTTCGCCAAGTAACGTGTGGTACATGCGGATCACTTCGCTGCCTTTTTCGTACACGGTTAGCGTGTAGAAGTTATTCATTTCAATAACTTTATCTGGGCGAATTGGGTGTGACATTGGGCTTGAGTCTTCCGCAAACTGAGGACCACGGATAATGCGAACGTTGTCGATGCGGTTTACTGCGCGTGAACCAAGATCGGACGAAAACTCTTGGTCACGGAATACCGTTAGACCTTCTTTTAAGCTCAGTTGGAACCAATCGCGACAAGTCACGCGGTTACCCGTCCAGTTGTGGAAGTATTCATGACCGATTACCGCTTCAATGCCAAGGTATTCGCGGTCAGTCGCGGTTTTTTCATTCGCAAGCACAAACTTCGAGTTGAAGATGTTTAAACCTTTGTTTTCCATTGCACCCATGTTGAAAAAATCAACCGCAACGATCATGTAGATATCAAGATCGTACTCAAGACCAAAGCGATCTTCGTCCCACTTCATTGAGTTGATCAGCGAAGTCATTGCATGACCCGCGCGATCGAGGTTGCCTTTGTCGACAAAGATTTCTAGGTCTACTTCACGACCTGATGTGGTTGTGTATTTATCACGTAGTACATCAAAGTCACCGGCAACCAAAGCGAACAAGTAAGCAGGTTTTGGATGTGGGTCCTGCCATTGAACCCAATGACGACCATTTTCTGCCTCACCTTCAGCTACGCGGTTACCATTGCTTAATAGAAATGGGTACACGGTTTTGTCTGCGATCACTTTTGTTGTGTATTTCGCAAGAACGTCTGGACGATCTAGGTAGTAAGTAATACGACGAAAGCCTTCTGCTTCACACTGTGTACAGAACGCACCACCTGATTTGTAAAGACCTTCAAGTGCGGTGTTTGCTTCTGGGTCGATCTTAGTAACGATTTCTAAATCAAATTCTGCTGGCAGATCGGTAAGAACTAAAGAGGCTTCTTTGACTTCATGATGAGACCAGTCTTCACCGTTCACTTTTACAGAGCGTAGCTCTAGCCCTTCACCATCGAGTTCTAATGTGGTTAATTCACCCTTTTGAACTACTTTTGATACTGCTGTAACGATCGTGTCGTTGTCATAAAGATCAAACGTCAAATCAATATCGGTAATTGTATGAGATGGCGCTTTATAATCTTTGCGATATTTCGCTTGGGGAGCTTGAGACATGTCCATAAATCCTTGTATATAGAACCACAAAAATACCAGGACTAGAGGCTCAAACACCTCTTACTGGTATCACGATATAAGCTATTTGTAGGGGTTGTGGTATCAGAATACAAGTCTTTCTATAAAAAAACGGAGCTTTTAGTGTCTTAGCTCCGCTTTCTGTTTAACATTTAATCAACATCAGAATATTTCACTATTAATAACCCTGCGTGAAATAATGGTGATGAATCATTTATGGTGTTACTCGATTAAGTACCGCGTACATATCACCGTTAGAATCTTGAATCGTCAGCTCGTTTTGGTTCAATGTATAGCGAGTTCCGTGCTCTCCGTTCTCGTACAAAAGAACTAGATGCTCACCCTCTGTGTAAAACACGCCTTGTTTCACTGCCTCTTCACCTTCTTCATTTGACACTCTAAACATAAATACAAAGTCTGGTTGAAGAATTAAGTCCATTTGGTTGATGTTATTTGCAAGCATGCCATCCCCTCCAACTTGAGAGCTTGACCAAATACCTGCAAGTGCATTCGACAACCCCTTAGTGAAGGTTACACCATTCAAGTCTAGGATGTTGTGGTTATTACGATATGCATAAATTTGCGGCTCATCAGTATTCAACCCAAGAACGATGGTGTCCTCATTGGCGTTATAGAGTCCTTCCCAATGGTCGATTGAGTAATCTTTTTTCTGAATGTCGATAGAGAACGTGTAGTCCGAGCCAAGGGTGAGTTTTATCGCTCTAAAGTTTTCTGAAGAATCATCAGGGTTTGGATTCATCAAATACCAATCTCCGATCAAGAATGGAGTGTCAAAGTGACTAAGTTCGTCTTCCTTGTTGGTCTCCGCGCTAGAAACACTAAAGCAGCAAAAGCTAAGTAAAATAATGAACCATTTCATAACGGTATCCTTATCGTTTTCTTTTAGCTTAGGCTCTAGATCTCATTTTCGCGAAATATTTGATCTACATCACGTAAATTGTTGGTGCAAATTAAGCGCAGGAACAACCTATTTTTATAGAAACGCCGCTTTATAAACGCATAAAAAAAGAGCGAGTCGCTATGACTCGCTCTTTATATAGAGAATTATTAGTCGTTTTGACTGAATTTTTAGCCTTTCAGCATATCAACCATAACAGCAACTGATTCATCTAGATAAACGTCTGGCGCTTCGTAATCTTTTGGCACATCATCAAGCGTTTTGAATGGTTTTTTACCCATTGCTGCTTGACGTTCATTGATGCGCTCTAAGCGTAGAGCCTCGGCTTTATCTGATTCGTCTTCGCGCACTTTCTCGTTAAGAGACAACAAATTATCGTCTTTCTCTTTACGGTACTTCTCAATATCTTCTTTGATGAAACGGAATTCCATCTCATCAGCAATACGTTTATTGTGAAGCTCAGTTAGTTTGGTAACAAGCGCGTCGTTGCTTGGGAATGTCTGATATTTTGCTTTATCAATGCTATCCCAAGGTAATGCGTTGTCTTCAACACTCTCACCTGTTTCGCTTGGCTCGACTGGAGTTGGGTAAGCGATGTCTGGTGCAACACCACGGTTCTGAGTACTGCCACCATCGATGCGGTAGAACTTTTGAATCGTGTATTGTACGTAGCCAAGTTCTTTGTCGAAAAGATCGTAGATATGATTCAATGAGCGATGTTGTTGAACGGTACCCTTACCGAAAGAGTTTTCACCAAGAATAATCGCACGGTTGTAATCCTGCATTGCTGCCGCAAAGATTTCAGACGCTGAAGCACTGTAGCGATTGATCAACACTGTTAGTGGACCATCGTAACTCACTTGACCATCGGTATCTGCATTTACTTTGATGCGACCATAGCTATCGCGAACCTGAACAACTGGACCTTCTTTAATGAAGAGCCCTGTTAATGCCGTTGCTTCAGTCAGCGCACCACCGCCGTTATTGCGTAGATCAACGATAACACCGTCGACGTTTTTCGCCTTCAATTCAGATAGCAGTTTATCGGTATCTTTTGAAAGACCGACGTAAAAACTAGGAACCTCAAGAACCCCAATCTTCTTACCGTCTTTCTCGATGATTTCAGACTTAACCGCACGGTCTTCTAAACGAACTTTATCACGCACAATAGTGACAACGTAACTCTTCGCATCTTTACCTTCTGGCAAGACTTGTAGGTTAACTTTGGTTCCTTTAGGACCTTTGATTAGTTGAACGACATCATCAAGACGCCAACCGATCACATCGACAACTTCTTCGCCATCTTGACCAACACCGATAATGCGGTCGCCCTCACCTAGCTGTTTACTCTTAGATGCTGGACCGCCGGCAACTAATGAACGAATCACTGTATAGTCGTCGGTCATTTGAAGCACAGCCCCAATACCTTCAAGAGACAGATTCATCTCTGATTGGAACTGTTCCGCGTTTCGTGGAGATAGGTAGCTAGTGTGTGGATCAACTTCACGAGCGAATGCATTCATGTAAAGTTGGAAAGCGTCTTCATTGCGAGTTTGCGTGATGCGTTTCATCGCGTTGTTGTAACGTTTCGCTAGAACCTCTTTGATTTCTGGCCATTCTTTACCAGTCATTTTAAGGTTAAGAGCATCGTACTTAACGCGTTTTCGCCATAATTCATTTAACTCAGCTTCATCCTTGGGCCATGCGGCTTCAGAACGATCCAGTTCAATAAACTCATCAGTATTAAACTTGATTTCTTTATCGAGTAGAGTCAATGCGTAGGCAAAACGATCAAAACGCTTCTGCATCGAAAGATTATAAACATCAAATGCAATCTTGTTATTACCAGCTTTAAGCTGATCATCAAGGCTGACGGACCAATCTTTGAAAGAGTCGATATCGGCTTGAGTAAAAATATTTCTATTGTAATCAAGCATTTCTACGTAGCGCTCAAAGATCGCTTTGGAGAAATCATCGTTTAGATTGAAATGCTTATAATGAGAGCGGGTAAATCGAGAAGTTACTCGTTTGCTGGCTGTTTCATGCTGAACTTCAGGTGCAAGAACCGGCAAATCATCTTTGTTTAGTTTGGCTTCTAGAGCCTGAGCTGATGCTGCTAGCCAGAAGCTAGCAGCAATCAGTGTCACTTTTGAACGGCAATTCATGCGTAGGAGTATCTCCCTTATGCGCGCAAGTGCTCCGCTTTCACAACCATTTGTAGGCCGTTAGCAAGTTGAACACGTACATCATCCTTATTGACTTCAACAATGGTCGCTGCCATGTTTCCTTTGCCCATGTTCACGTTAACTGCGTTGCCGATCGTGATTTCATCAGCGTTTAGCGCGCGTGTTTCTACAGGCTTACTTTCTTTTTGTACTTTTGGTTTGTTAGCACGACGAGGCTGTTGTGGCTTTTTAGCCGCAGGTTTCGCTTTCGCCTTACCCTCTTCGCGAGCTTTTTGAGCTTGCTCTTTACGACGAGCCTGAACTTTCGCTTTGCTTTCAGCAAGTGTCGCTTTAGCGTGTTCTACGTGTTCTTCTTCTAGCTCACCACATGGGTTGCCATCTAGATCAACACGTACTGCACCTGGTTTTACGCCGTGTAGGTAACGCCATGATGAAGTGTACTGTCTTAACGCTGCACGAAGCTGAGTTTTGCTTACTTTTTCGTCTTCATTTAGACGTTCCGCAAGATCTTGAAAAATACCAATTTTCAGAGGCTTTGCTTCACCTTCTAAAGTAAAGCACTTAGGGAAACATTCAGCAATGTATGCGATAACTTCTTTGCTGTTTTTTAACTTTTCAGTCATGAGGGTTCCTGGTTTGAGCGGATTTCCGCGAAGCATTAAGAAAAAATATTCTCGTATTATAGTGACATGCCAAGGAAAAACCACACTCGAGGGCGAATTTATGCGTCGTTAGCGTGCGAATTAAGCAGCTTTTCTACTTCAGCCATAAAATGAGTGAGGCCTTCTTCATCAATTTCATTGAATCGACCGATATTTGGACTATCAATATCCAACACTCCAGCCACTTCCCCATTGATAGTAAAAGGAATAACAATTTCTGAATTACTTGCTGCATCACAAGCAATGTGACCTTCAAATGCATGCACATCGTATACTCTTTGTACGCTGTTAGTTTGTGCAGCAGTACCACAGACGCCTCGTCCCATTGGGATACGAACACAAGCAGGCTTACCTTGGAAAGGGCCGAGCACCAACTCATCACCTTTCGTTAGGTAAAAACCCGCCCAATTCAGGTCTTCAAGTTCCATAAATAGAAGAGAGCTGATGTTGGCAAGATTTGCGATGTAGTCTTTCTCTGATTCGATAAGCGCAACTGCTTGCTTGGTAAGTCTTTGGTATTGTTCTATGTTCATATTAACTTCCTACTTTTTATTTAGGCTTCCATTCTGTTGGTATGGCGCTAAAATGCAGCCCTACTTTTAATAGGACTTATTCTCAATTACAATGAATCCGAAAAACGACACTATTAGCCGTTCTTGGTTGATAACACAAGTGAAAAAGCACAAGTCCAAGCTGATTCTAGCGAACTTGATAGCTGTACTTGCGACCTTGATTAGTGTTCCAATCCCTCTTCTTATGCCTCTCATGGTGGATGAAGTCTTATTGGACAAACCGGCATCGGGCTTAGCAGCAATGAACGCGGTTTTACCTGAAGCGTGGCACACACCTACGGGTTATATCTTCTTTACTCTGTTCTTGGTTGTGCTGATGAGGGCAGCAAGCCAAGGGTTTAATATTCTTCAAAGCCGACAATTTACCTTGGTTTCAAAGACAATCACCTTTGAAATGCGAAGTAAAATGATCGACAAGCTTGGTCGTATTAGCATTCGACAGTACGAAACAAAAGGCAGTGGTGGCATCAACGCTCACCTTATCACCGACATTGAGACCATTGATAAATTTATTGGTTCTACATTAGCTAAATTTGTTATCAGCCTACTGACGGTGATTGGTACAGCCATCGTGCTACTTTGGCTTGATTGGCGTCTGGGTCTGTTTATTCTTCTCGTCAACCCTATTGTCATTTACTTCTCACGTAAGCTGGGAAGTATGGTTAAGCACCTTAAGCGCAAAGAAAACCATTCATTTGAGATTTTCCAGAACCGCTTAGTCGAAACTCTTGACGGCATTTATCAACTACGAGCGGCTAATAAAGAGCGAGAGTTTCTCCAGCAATTAAAAGGTAGCGCTGACCAAGTTCGTATCGATGCTGACAAGTATGCATGGCAATCAGAGGCTGCGGGACGTGTCTCTTTCCTTCTGTTTTTAATCGGTTTCGAGTTGTTCCGTGCGGTTGCAATGCTAATGGTAATGTTCAGTGACCTTACCATTGGTCAAATTTTCGCGGTGTTTGGTTACCTTTGGTTTATGTTGTCTCCTGTTCAAGAACTATTGGGTATCCAATTCTCTTGGTACAGCGCAAAAGCGGCACTTAAGCGAATTAATGATCTACTCGAATTGGAAGAAGAACATAGACCTGTTTCGAAAGTAAATCCTTTCAAAGAAAATCGAGAGGTTGATGTAAAAATTGAACATGTTGATTTTTCATACAACAATGAAAACAAGGTGTTGGATGATCTCTCGTTGCACATTCCTGCTGGTAAGAAAGTGGCGCTTGTGGGTGCGAGTGGTGGTGGTAAATCAACCCTGATTCAATTATTGATCGGCGTTTACCGTCAGAATTCTGGTTCTATCCGTTTTAATGATGAGTTGACAGAAGACATCAGCTTTGAAGTAATACGCGACAAAATTGCCGTGGTTTTACAACAACCTATACTATTTAATGACACCTTAAGGCATAATCTGACCCTTGGTGGTGACTTTGATGAAATGTCATTATGGCGAGCACTAGAAGTCGCTCAGCTTCAGGACGTGATTTCGCAACTTAACCACGGATTGGATACTCAAATTGGTCGTAATGGTATTCGCCTATCTGGCGGTCAGCGTCAACGCTTAGCGATTGCACGTATGGTGCTGAGCAACCCACAATTTGTTATCCTAGACGAAGCAACGTCAGCATTGGACACCGCAACTGAAGCGGCTTTGCATAAGGCGTTAACGGAATTCTTACGCGGTCGAACGACTCTTATTGTCGCCCATCGCTTATCGGCGGTGAAGCAAGCAGATTTGATTTATGTGCTTGAAGATGGAAGAGTGACGCAAACAGGTACCCATGGTGAGCTCGTTGAGCAAGAAGGCTTATATCAAACCTTATATGGTGGCATTCAGTCCCACGCTTAAACCATTCAGTTTAGAGAGGTCGTTGTGACCTCTCTGTCTAAACACGCCATGCAACCGAATAGCGTCCGCTTGTGCCAAGGTTGCGAATTGCCTGTCGATATCGTCGATCTACCTAATGGCAAAAATGCACATTGTCCACGTTGTGGTACTCAGCTCTATCGTGGTGGTAGTCCTAGCCTATCTGGTAATCTCGCTATCGCTGTTACTTGTATTCTACTTTTTATACCTTCGCACTTTTTTAACTTCATCAGTATTCGGCTATTCGGTGTGATGATTCCGGCGACACTGCCATCTGGAATGATAACGTTATTTCAAGAGGGCTTCGTCCTCCTTTCTATCCTCATTCTTTTTTGTAGTTCTCTTGCCCCACTTATTGTGTGCAGTTCTGTTGTAACGGCACATTGGTCGTTACATAAACGTTGGTTTAAAGGGCTTCGCGTTTCATTATGGTTAATCCAACACCTAAAACATTGGGTAATGTTGGATGTGTTCCTTGTGAGCATCGCAATCTCTTGTTTTAAGCTGCAAGATTACTCCGATATTTTTGTTGGACCGGGCTTAATTGGTCTTGTTCTATTACAAGTTTTTACGGTTCTGTTGATCTCTCGCATTAGTGTTCGTCGTTATTGGGAAGCATGGCAACCTGAAAACAGTTACGACTTCGAACACAAAGATGTGCATTGTCACGAGTGCCACTTATCGCAACCTGAAGGCGAAAACTGCCATCGTTGCCATCACGCGCTTTACCACCGTAAACCAAATTCTATCCAAAAAACGTGGGCATATTTAATTGCAGCGACGATTGCGATCTTCCCTGCCAACTTGATTCCGATTTCAATTTTGCTGACAAACGGTAAGCGCTTGGAAGACACAATTTTTTCAGGCGTGGCAGGCTTAGTTAAAAACGGTATGTACGGTATCGCGGTTATCATTTTTGTTGCCAGTATCGTCGTTCCTGTGGCTAAGATTCTCGGTCTGACTTACATCTTGTTATGTATCAAATTCAAACGTTCGGTGTTTAGAAGACAACGAATGATGGTTTACTTTGCAGTAAAATGGATCGGCAAATGGTCAGTGATGGATTTGTTTGTTATTTCTATCATGATGACGTTGGTCGATCGTGGACAAATTCTCGACTTCACACCGGGTTATGGCGCTGTTGCGTTTGGTCTGGTGGTCGTTTTAACAATGCTTGCGGCGGAGAGCATTGACCCAAGGCTTATTTGGGACCAAGCCCCAACACAATCAGAAAAAGAGTCAATTAATGAGTGATCAGAACAGTTCTCAAACGTCATATGTGCCAGATGTAAAGAGGAGTAAAGGTATTTCTCCCCTTTGGTTGTTGCCGATTTTGACTATGGTCTTAGCTGGCTGGCTTGTTGTGAAATCAATTCATGACGCAGGACAGCGTGTACAAATCTATTTTTCCGATGCTGCGGGTTTGGTCGCTGGACGAACCACTATCCGCTATCAAGGTTTAGAAGTGGGAATGGTGCGCGACATTAACCTGTCTGAAGATTTAGGCAGCATTTATGTCGACGCTGATATCTACCCTGAAGCGACGAAACTGCTGAACGATAAAACGCGTTTCTGGTTAGTAAAACCAACAGCAAGTTTAACCGGCGTGTCTGGTCTTGATGCGTTAGTTTCTGGTAACTACATTTCTATCCAGCCAGGTGATGGTGAACAGTTTGAAACCACTTTTCATGCTTTGGAATCGGCTCCTACCGACTTACGAGTCACTCAAGGTCTGAACATTAAGTTGAAAAGCCGAGACTTGGGCGGCGTTTCTATTGGCTCGCAAATCGTCTACAAAAAGATTCCGATTGGTGAAGTGTTCAGCTATCAACTGAATGATGATGCGAAGTCCATAACCATTCAAGCCAATATACAAGAGCAGTATCAGCACCTGATTAATAGCCGCAGCCGTTTTTGGAACGTAAGTGGAATTGGTGCAAGCATCGGTTTTGAAGGTGTTGATGTTCGTCTAGAAAGTATGAGCGCCCTACTTGGTGGCGCTATTGCTGTTGACTCGCCAGATGATGGCGAACCCGTTGAAGAGAATACCGAATTCCGTCTTTATAAAGACCTTAAAACTGCGGGGCGCGGTATTCCAATCAAAATCGCGCTTCCTGATGACAACAAAATTAGCGGCGAAGGCGCGCCTATCATGTACCGCGGGATTGAAGTAGGACAAATCACCGATTTAAGCCTATCTGAAGGTCGTGAAGTGATTTTAGCGTCTGCTGCAATCCAACCTGCTTTCAGTGACATGTTGACTTCTGGCACACGTTTTGTTCTTGAAGAAGCAAAAGTTTCCCTTTCTGGTGTTGAGAATATCGCAAACCTTGTCCGCGGAAACTTTTTAACCATCGTCCCGGGTGAAGGTGAAAGATCTCGACGATTTACTGCCATTCGCCAGAATGTATTTAATCAGCAACAGCAGAAGTCGATTGCAATTCGCCTCGTTTCTGATAACTCCTTTGGCTTAGACAGCGGTGCAAACGTACTTTACAAAGGCATTGTCGTTGGCTCGATCATTAAAGTCGGTTTGCTTGATGAAAAACAAGCGCAAGCGGCAAAGCATGAAGTGTTCATGGATGTCCTTATCGACAATGAGTACAAGCATCTAATAAAATCGAACAACCGTTTCTACGTGACAGGCAGTGCTTCTGCAGAACTTACAGAGTCAGGATTGAGTGTCACAGTACCTCCAGCTAAGCAGCTTCTCACTGGTTCAATCAGCTTCGTTAGCCAAGGACAAGAACAAATCCAGAAAGAATACCAATTGTTCCAGAGCGCTTCTCTAGCGGAGCTTGCACAGTACAATCAATCTGGCTCTAAGACGCTGACTCTCTTTGCATCTGAGTTACCACCGATTTCTAAAGGTAGCCCTCTGCTCTACCGCAATTTGCCAGTTGGCAGCGTATCTGATTTCAATCTGGTCGATGGTGGCGTGATCGTCAAAGCAACCATTGAAAATCGATACGCGCACTTACTCAGTGAACAGACGGTATTTTGGAACCGTTCTGGTGTAGAGATTGATGCCTCTCTTGCTGGTATCACCGTCAAAGCTCACCCTCTTAAAACTTTGATCAAAGGTGGTATTGCTTTTGACTCCATTCCGGGCATTGAGAATAAAGTGGGTCAACGTTGGAAGCTATACAACGATCAGAACCAAGCACGTAAGTTTGGTCGAGTTATCGCGTTAGAAACCGATGGCAGTCAAGAAGTAACCAAAGGTATGCCAATTAAATATCAAGGTGTTAAGGTCGGTGAAGTTACTCTAGTCGTTCCAAACTTTCGTCGTGAAATGGTGGAAGTCACCGCGCGCATTCTTCCTGAATATGTCGACAATATCGCCGTTACCGGGTCACACTTCTGGCTAACGGAACCTGAAATTGGGCTGGGTGGCGTGAAGAACTTAGGCGCGTTAGTATCAAAATCCATCAGTGTTGAACCTGGTAATGGCGCCGCGAAATTCAAGTTTGATTTAGCGAAAAGCCAGCAAGCACAACAAGGAGTGTCATTCACACTGCAAAGTGAGCAACGTGGTTCAGTTCAAGTTGGAACCCCTATCCTATATCGACAAATGGAAGTAGGCAGTGTAACGAGTGTCAGCTTGGGTGAGTTTGCTGATCGAGTGGTAACAAAAATCGAGATAAAGCCCGCATATGCATACCTTGTTCGTCAAAACAGTGTGTTCTGGAATGTCTCAGGCGTAGATGTCTCTATTGGTCTAGGAGGCGCAAACATCAAAGCAGGTACATTTGACAGCTTAGTTCGTGGCGGCATTGCTTTCTCAACCCCTGAGCAATCACAAATTCCACCAGCGGCAAAACAAGGGCAATCTTTCTACTTATACCCTCAAGCAGAAGAGAGTTGGACTCAGTGGCGCACTGCTATTCCAAAACCATAGTGCTTTTAGAGAAAATTATCGACGTAAAGAGCAGCAATCGCTGCTCTTTTTTATTGCTCAAACCTTGCTGGCTATTCGTTTCTGATCCGCTTTCGTATATTATTTGCGGCAAATTCTGCACTCGAGACTTCACTTTGCATTCTAACGTTTACATCCCAGAAGCTTTTCTGGAAAAAATCCAAACTATTCTCCCTGCTCACCTCAACATGGAAGACTTTATCGCGTCGTGCCAAAAGCCATTACGCAAAAGTATTCGTGTTAATACGTTGAAGATCAGCGTAGAAGCGTTTTTGGAACGTGCAGAATCAAAAGGCTGGACGCTTTCTCCGGTTCCTTGGTGTGATACGGGTTTTTGGATCGAAGCGGATGAATCGGTTGTTGTCCCACTAGGTAACACTGCTGAGCACATGTCAGGGCTATTTTATATTCAAGAAGCAAGCTCAATGATGCCTGTCTCTGCCCTGTTCATGGATGATGAATCCTACGACGCGGTTCTCGATACCGCAGCTGCCCCTGGTTCTAAAACAACGCAAATTGCTGCGTTGATGAACAACGAAGGCGTTTTGGTCGCGAATGAATACGCCGCGAGTCGTGTAAAAGTACTTCATGCCAACATAGAGCGTTGTGGCGTGCGAAATGCGGCGCTAAGTAACTTCGATGGTCGTGTGTTTGGTGGCTGGCTCCCAGAACAATTTGACGCGGTTCTATTGGATGCGCCATGTTCTGGTGAAGGTACGATTCGAAAAGACGAAGACGCAATGAAGAACTGGACGCAAGCGTCGGTGATTGAAATTGCAGACACACAAAAAGATCTGATTGAAAGTGCTTTCCACGCTCTTAAGCCAGGTGGCGTGATGGTTTATTCAACCTGTACGTTGAGTACCGAAGAGAACCAACAGGTTTGCCATCACCTTAAAGAAACTTTTGGTGACGCAGTTCAGTTCGAGAGCTTAAAAGATCTGTTTGAAAATGCAGAAGCGGCGTTAACAGAAGAAGGCTTCTTACATATCTTCCCTCAGGTTTATGACTGTGAAGGCTTCTTCGTAGCTAGAATTCGTAAGCTTGCAGCAGTAGAAGCGCCACAAGTAAAAAAACGTATGGGTAAATTCCCATTTGTAAAAGCGTCTAACAAAGAATCAGCAGAAATCGCTAAGCAGTTACAAAACACGATGGGCATCGAACTACCAGATGACAGCACGGTTTGGATCCGCGATAAAGACGTTTGGCTTTTCCCTGACGCGCTAGAACCTATGATTGGCGAATTACGCTTTTCGCGTATGGGCATTAAAATCGCCGAAGCGCACAAAAACGGTTACCGCTGGCAACATCAAGTGGCAACTGCCCTAGCAACTGGTAACGAGAAAAACGCAATTGAGTTAACGATTGAAGAAGCTCGAGAATGGTACATGGGTCGCGATGTTCGCCCGCAAAACATTCCAACAGATATGAAAACGGGTAAAGGCGAAGTGCTCGTGAAGTACGAAGGCGCGATTATTGGCCTTGGAAAATGGGTAAGTAACCGCGTTAAAAATGGTCTTCCACGTGAATTAGTGCGAGATAAGAACTTATTTTAGTAGCAAAGTGAAATACTATAAATAAATGAAAAGCCATCGTATTTACGATGGCTTTTTGGTTCTAAAGCATGATTGGAACTGGGTTCACTAGCGATCCGAGTGCCCTGTACTAAACTGAATGTATCAAAGCATCGCTTTGAAACGGCATTTCTCTCTATGTTTAACCGACAATATGTGTTGGTCAAAAAGTTTAGCGCAGGCTCTATAAAGGAGCCGTTTCCCCTAGGCCCAAAATAAGGACGAGTTTGGGCCATTTTTTTGACTGATGCATTCCCTATATGAGCTATGCCCAAGTGACTTCAAGATGCAGGATTCAGAGCGTTGTCATTGATTCGAGAGTAAGGAAAACAACGCAGTGTAATAGCCAGCTCTTTCCAAGTTGTTTGACGCAGCAATCGGGTCAATGACACGCTCCCAAAGGGCGAGCTGCCTTGGCTTGTATACTTTGTTGCCGATTCTTGATTTAGAATGACTAGATCTTTAAATCGCCGCCGCGTCTACAAACCAAGTCATTCTCGCTGAACCTAACATCTCGAGGTTACTTGGGTATAATTACCCAAAAGGAAAAACTCACTAGTCCACCAGCCAACACTATTTTCATCAGTTGTGAATCTGTTTACTCGGCTAAACGGATACCGTCTTTTTCAATAACGATCTTACCTGCTTTGTACAAGCCACCAATGGTTTTCTTGTAAGTACCTTTACTGGTGCGGAACGCTTCAAAAATCGCTTCAGGAGAAGATTTATCGTTTAGAGGCAAGAAGCCGCCTTTCTTTTCTAGTAACTCAATCACTTTACTAGAAAGATCATCCATCTTCGCTACGCCAACTTTTTGTAGCGCTAGATCAATCTTGCCATCTTCACGAACTAGCTTAATGTAACCTTTCAGCTTCTTACCAATAAACAGCTTACCGAACACATCCGATGGGAAGATCATGCCCCAGTGTTCGCCGTTCACGATGGCTTTATAACCAAGTTGGCTACGCTCTGCGATAATCAGATCAACTTGCTCATTCACTTCGTAGTTAGCCGGCGTTTTATCTAGCCATTTATTGAACTTAGTTGTACCTACAATACGACCAGATGCCTTATCTGTATAAACGTAAACTAGGATGTTTTGACCTGCAGTAAAGCGAGCGCGTTGCTCACTGAATGGGATAAGAAGGTCTTTTTCTTTAATACCCCAGTTTACGAACGCACCAGTCTTATTGATGCCTTCGATCTTCATTAGTCCCCATTCGCCGACTTGAGCGATTGGTTTATCAATGGTCGCAGCTAGCTGACTTTCTGAATCAAAGTAAAGAAATACATCTAGGTGCGCGCCAAGTTCTGTACCTTCAGGTACATACTTATTAGGCAGCAATACAGAACCGTAGTCTTCGCCATCCAGAAACACGCCAAAATCAGCCGTTTTAATGACTTCTAAGCTGTTAATTTGACCAATTTTAATCATCGAATTTGTCTCTTTTTAAATTTACAGGGAATTATACCCAAACTAACAAGAAAATCAGAGAGAAAAGCAAACCTCTCTGTTATGCTGTGTTAGTTCAACAATTTATCCTAGTCCGATCTTAAGTTAATTCAATTAACGGGCGCTTATGGGTATAGGATGCTTTAGCAAAATCAGGAGCTTTCCTTGGTCACTGTCGACAAACAAGACTCGGTAACTTTGAAAATTAGCCATGCGTTGGCAAAGAGTAAAACGCTCGACCTTGATATCTATATTTTCATCCCTGGTGAGTTAGGTTTAAATTCCGACATCATCAGTGAGTCTGAGTTCTACTACACTTCGATCACGCAAAAACGATCTTATTACAGTACTGAAGTACTGCTTCCTTTGGTCCACAGTCGCCTAGCCAAACGTGGACGCTTATCTAACCGTCAGTACCGTGTAAGTTTGAGTTTGTTTGCGTATCAATACGTTATCGCGCTCGACAAAGCCGTTGCCGCGCTAAATAAACATGAGAGTGACAGCGTCACGGCAGAAGAAGTAGATGAAGTCATTGAACTGACGCTCGACATCCTTAAACGTCTTCGCCGTTCGATTCCTTATGAGGAAAACCTTAAGCGCTACTACGTTAACATCGATAATTACTTGTCTTGGTACACAGAGCAAAAATTCCTATCCCTTGTGGCTCACCTGCCTCGTGAAGGAGATTACAGCACGATCAAGGAACGCTTGATTACACTGTGTGAGAAAGAGCAAGCGCACCGAAAGCTAAACAATTACAACTCTGCAAGCGTTGTTGAAGATGTGACTCGTTTATCGAACAAAATGCGTTTGTTAAGACGTTTGATTGAACACCCTATCGTTTTGAGTGAAAAAACGATGTCGATGGGTAATAACATCAAACGAGCGATTAAAGGCATCGCGACAGGTCTGGTGATGGTAGTCGTGACGAGTACCGTTATTCTTGCCCGAGATTACTTAGGAGAGATTTCTGCATCTTTCATCATCGCGATGTCGTTTATCTACGCCCTACGTGAAATCTTTAAAGATGACCTGCGCGACGCTATGTGGCGTTGGATCCGCAAAGGTAAGCCAAAGTGGCGCAAGAAGTACATGGACCCAACAACAAAGAAAGTTGTGGGTCGTAAATTGGAATGGTTAGATTACCGTTCTCTTTCAAGCCTACCTGATCGTATTCAGAACATTCGTAAAAAACGAGTTGTTCAACGGGAAGAACAAATCCTTCACTATCATGCGAAAACAGAGATGGCGACATCATTGTTCTTAAGTGGTTACGAGCAAACTCGTGAGACATTAAACATGAGTTTACGCCCGATTATTCGTTTAATGGACAAAAGCTCGAACCGCGTATATCGATTAAACGAAGGGCAAGTGAGTAAGGAGTCTGTTGAGAAACGCCACTTGCTCAATGTGATTGTCAAAGAAGACAACCACACTGATGAACCTGTTTACTATCGTTGGAAAGTGGTTTTGAACCGTTCGAAGATTGTGTCTATTGAGAAAATAGAATTGAACTAGAACGTCATAAGTCGTTATTGAGAAATTAAGCAGCTTGTTTTTGAGCTGCTTTTTTTATTGAAAGCGTCAAGGAAAACTCCGCCATTGGTTCGTCACCATTAATACTTGGACACAATGCGGTGATCTTAACGTCTCGATTGATACGTTCACCTGTTTCTAGAGTCATACGAAGCATTTCATCAATCAAAGGACCATCGTGACATACAAAATGCACATCGCCTTCAGGGCGTTTTAAAAACTCAGCCGTTACTCCTTTAAATGCCAGAGAAATGCGCTCCCCTTGTTCTTGGGCCTTACTCATCGCAAGAAAACCACCTGCCACATCAGCACCAACGGCAAGCGCGCCAAAATACATGCTGTTAAGATGATTCTTGGTTCTTCTTCTCAGTGGGATTCTAACCTCCACATGTTGATCGTCGATCGCAAGAATTTTCGGGCGGCATAACCAAATGAGCGGAACTTTTGAAAAACCGAATAAGTTGAGATAAAGGTTTGCACGGCGAACAGCAGATAACATTTTGGTCTCCTTACCAAACTAGTCTGACCAGTTAATCAATGAAGCACCAAAATGTCAAAGAATTGTTAATAACAAATCGATCTAGCTACGGAATTTCGCAAACGGTTTCTTTCTATTGAGTTCTAAAGTTGGATATGAAACACCCAGAATACCTAGCCTCCAAGCTTCTTTTTGCAAAAATACGTGTTATCGAATAGAAAAAGTAGTTATAAATTCAAACGACTATGTATTGATCTCCTTAGCGGTTTTTGTCATTTATACATAACTATCATTAATGAATAGCCACAGCATTACATACATTTCGGTATTTAACAGATAAGAATCCCGTGAAACGGTTTATTCCTAACTATAATTCCGTTATCTTTACCGCTTCGCAATAGAGAATAAAGCTATAACATGCCTATAAAAACAGATGAATTGAGAACCCAACCTTTGGGTCCAATGCCGACACCCGCAGAGCTAGGCAGCGTACATCCAATCACTGATGATGTAGCTGATCGCATCGCTCAATCTCGTCGTCAAATTGAAAAGATTTTAACTGGTGAGGATGACCGTATCCTTGCTATCGTTGGTCCGTGTTCTGTGCACGACACTGAAGCGGCAATCGACTACGCAACTCGCCTTGCGAATATCCAAGATAAGTACAAAGACGAGCTATTTATCGTAATGCGTACTTACTTTGAAAAACCTCGTACTGTTGTTGGTTGGAAAGGTCTTATCACTGACCCTAACCTAGATGGCTCATACGCACTTGAAGCGGGTCTTCATAAAGCACGTAAACTGCTACTGGATATCAACAAGCTTGGTCTTGCTACAGCTACTGAGTTTCTTGATATGATCACTGGTCAGTACATTGCAGATCTGATTACGTGGGGGGCAATTGGCGCTCGTACGACTGAGTCTCAAATCCACCGTGAGATGGCCTCTGCTTTATCTTGTCCAGTAGGCTTCAAGAACGGTACTAACGGTAACGTAAAAATCGCAATTGATGCGATTCGTGCGTCTAAAGCATCACACTATTTCTACTCTCCAGATAAGAATGGGCGTATGACGGTATACCGCACTAGTGGTAACCCTTATGGTCACATCATTCTTCGTGGTGGTGAGAAAGGTCCTAACTTTGATGAAGCGTCTGTAAAACAAGCGTGTGATGCACTTGCTGAATTCGACTTACCACAACGTTTGATTGTAGACTTCAGTCATGCGAACTGTCAGAAGCAACACCGTAAACAAATTGATGTTGCACAAGACATTTGTGAACAAATTAAATCAGGCAGCACTCGCATTGCGGGTATCATGGCAGAGAGCTTCATTATTGAAGGCAATCAGCCAATGACTGATATTAACAACCTAACTTACGGTCAGTCGATTACTGACCCATGTCTAGGTTGGGATGATACTGAAACGATGCTAGACATGCTGGCAGCCGCAGTAAAATCCAGTAAGTAATTTCCCTATAACAAGATAATCAAGGAATCTTCATGCCATCGTTTGATATTGTTTCAGAAATCGATACCGTTGAACTACGTAACGCGGTTGATAACGCTAACCGTGAACTGTCTACTCGTTTCGATTTCCGCAATGTGAATGCGAGCTTTGAGCTAGTAGAAGAAAATGTAAAAGTGTCAGCAGAAGGCGAGTTCCAGCTAAAGCAAATGCGTGACATCCTACGTAGCCACTTGGCGAAGCGTAACATTGATGCGAACGCTATGGATGCAAAAAATCCAGAAGCGACTGGTAAGAACTGGCACCAAAATATTGCGTTCCGCCAAGGTATCGATACGCCTACCGCGAAAAAGCTAGTTAAACTAATCAAAGACGCGAAGCTTAAAGTTCAAGCATCTATCCAAGGCGACAAACTGCGCGTAACGGGTAAGAAGCGTGACGATCTGCAAGCAGCGATTGCAACGATCCGTGAAGCTGAGATGGGTATCCCATTCCAGTACAACAACTTCCGTGATTAATTGCGCTCTCCTACTCTCTTAATGTAGAGAATGAGAACAGTGGAATAAAAAACGCCGGCGAGATATTCGTCGGCGTTTTTGTATGTGTTGTGAGTAATCTAAGCGTCTATTTTTGATAACTAATTTAGATAACGAACTTGTATCTAGATAACAAAGCTTAGATTACCAAGTCTTGCCCTTGCAGAAGTGAAAACTCACTTGTTCCATAAGGAACGAAGATACAAACACGAAGCTTCTCTTCTTTGGCTTTTCTGAGCATATCTGAGAGCTCTGTTGCACTCGAAAATGCCTCACGCTCCGCATCTCTTCTTACTAACTCCATCACATTTGCTTCGCATTTGGTTGAGTGAAGCGCTAACTCCGCCTGCTGCATGTAGCGCACGGCTTTAATAGGCAGCATTTCAACGTCTTTACCTACCTGAATCCAAGTGCAGCTTCCTGTCTCGTCTAATGGCTTAGTCATGGTTTCTTGATAGATGGTTTCCAGCTCACGGTTATCACGTGCATTTTCCACCTCGGGGTGCGAAAAGTAGTTCTCCCAAAATTTACGACGCAAATCGACACTTGGTAATGCCTCTTTAATAGAGTTACGTTTTGAGTTGGCGAACTCTGCCATCAGTCCCATATTTTGCGGCAGGATGGCTTCTAGCTTTTCACGGATGTTTCGGATCAATACTGGAGATGCACCGCCACTCGAGATGGCAATTTGAATACGACCGCGGTTAATCATCGAAGGCGTAATGAAATCACAATAAGGTTTGTCATCGACGACGTTTACTAAAATACCTAACTCTTTTGCGTCTTTATACACTTGATGGTTAAGCTCCGGGTTATCCGTTGTCGCCCATACTTGAATGAATGAGTTAGTGACAATGTCACTTGAATAAAAACGTTGAATCCATCGCACTTGCTGCTCTTGAGCAAGCTTATCAAGAAAGTCGACAAGGCTTGGGGAGACAATCGTGACGTCTGCTCCGGCTTTGAGCAATGCTTCCACTTTGCGGCTTGCTACTTCACCGCCACCAACAACCAATACTGGTTTATTTACTAAATCTAAGAACAGAGGAAAATATCGCATTTCAATCCATGATCACTTCAAATAACTGTCTAAATTCATGCTACCAAAAATGGGGCAACCACTTCACCTTGTTTCGGCTTCACAAATAATTTTTGTTCAAATTTTCGGCTGACATAGCCACCCTACACTAATGACACTTTTAATAACAAACTTTTATCCTTCTGTTTTAATCACTCTTTTATCGATTGTTCTGATGCACCAATCTGACAATTAGTTGCGCTATTTACAAACAATTAACATTTCGTCATCCTAAATCGCAAGGCGCTTTGTGACTTCTCTCCAAAACTCTTTTTAAATTATATATTTGAGAATTAGCAAATCCTTTCCTACGCTTATAACTGATTGATTTAGCGATTGCCGTTTCTTCGAAAATCAATCATGTAGGACGAAAACACTAACGAATTGGACACGTTGTATCAGGTCGCTCCTGATTAAACATGGATCATACAGGAAGGATACAAATGGCAAACAAACTAACAGTTCTTGCTTCCGTCGTAGCGGCTTCTACTGCAATGATGGCTACCTCAGCTCAAGCAGCAGACACTACTCTGGACAAAGTCACGAAACAAGGCTTCCTTACTTGTGGCGTAAGTAGCGGTCTACCTGGTTTCTCAAACCCTAACTCAAAAGGTGAATGGGAAGGTATCGACGTAGAATATTGCCAAGCACTGGCTGCAGCCGTTCTTGGGGATAAAACAAAAGTTAAATATGTCCCCCTAACCGCGAAAGAACGATTCACTGCGCTTCAATCGGGTGAAATCGATGTGCTTTCACGTAACACCACCTGGACTCTACACCGTGATACGGCTCTTGGTCTGAACTTTGTTGGCGTAAACTATTACGACGGTCAAGGTTTCATGGTTAAGAAAGATCTTGGTGTTTCAAGTGCGAAGGAACTTGATGGCGCATCAGTCTGTGTGCAGTCAGGTACCACTACCGAGCTTAACCTTGCGGACTACTTCCGTAACCAAGGTATGGCGTATAAACCTGTAGTATTTGATACGGCAGCGCAAACCTCTAAAGGTTTTGATGCTGGTCGTTGTGACGTACTAACGACAGACCAATCTGGTTTGTATGCGCTACGTCTGAACTTGAAAGACCCTTCTTCAGCTAACGTTCTTCCTGAAATCATCTCTAAAGAGCCTCTAGGTCCTGTTGTACGTCAAGGTGACGATCAATGGTTCAATATTGCGAAATGGACTCTGTTTGCGATGGTGAACGCAGAAGAATACGGCATTACCTCTAAAAATGCCGATGAGATGTTGAAGTCAAAAGATCCAAACATCAAACGTATTCTTGGCGTAGATGGTCCGAAGGGGAAAGGTTTAGGCATTCGCGACGATTGGGGCTACCAAGTGATCAAGCAAGTTGGTAACTACGGCGAAAGCTTTGAGCGTACGGTTGGTACAGGTTCGCC
Organism: Vibrio sp. L85; assembly: GCF_963871815.1. NCBI lineage: Bacteria > Pseudomonadati > Pseudomonadota > Gammaproteobacteria > Vibrionales > Vibrionaceae > Vibrio > Vibrio sp. L85. Next base: position 12,532 of record NZ_CAWMYL010000112.1, on the reverse strand, counting down.
TCTGAAGATTTCTCGTGGTGTGAACGCACTTTGGAATGCGGGCGGTTTCATGTACGCACCACCAATCCGCTAATACAACGATTATCACAGGGCGGTTTATGCCGCCCTTTTTCGTGAGTGAATCTATAAATAAGGGTTTGAGGTTATCGCTGTATGAAACCGACGAATGATACATCGCCAAGTACGATGTCCAAACCAAGCGGAAGTAAGAGCCTGATTTATAATCCAGCTTTTCGTTCCGCTATTTTCCAGATCATTGCCGTAGCTGCACTGGTATTTTTCTTTTACACAATCATTAATAATGCACTGACGAACCTTGATGCCCGTGGTATCGCAACAGGTTTTGGTTTTCTTAATCAAGAAGCAGGCTTTGGTATTGGTCTGACTCTTATCGAATACGACGAAACGTTTTCTTATGGGCGTACTTTCGTCGTTGGTCTACTCAATACGGCGCTGGTTTCAGTGTTAGGTATTGTCCTAGCAACCGTTATTGGTTTTGTTATGGGTATCGCTCGTCTCTCATCAAACTGGTTGGTGAGCCGATTAGCAGCGGTATATATTGAAACTTTCCGAAATATCCCACTACTTCTGCAAATCTTTTTCTGGTATTTCGCGGTTCTTCAAGCTCTACCATCACCAAGGCAAAGTATGAGCCTTGGCGAAGCTATCTTTTTGAATGTACGCGGGCTGTATTTCCCTGCACCTGTCATGGAGGCTGGTAGTAGCTTCGTCGTCGCGGCACTAGTCATAGGTATCATCGCAAGCATTTTGATCAATGTATGGGCGAACAACAAGCAACGTTTAACAGGTCAACAAACTCCGATGGGTCGCATCGTATTTGGCTTAGTAATCGCGCTTCCTTTAGTGGTTTACTTCCTTGCTGGCATGCCAATTTCTTTGCAGTACCCAGAATTAAAAGGTTTTAACTTCAGAGGTGGTATCAGTATCATTCCTGAACTGGCTGCACTTCTACTTGCGTTAAGCGTCTATACTGCATCGTTTATCGCAGAGATTGTACGCTCTGGTATTAACGCTGTGAGTCATGGTCAAACTGAAGCAGCAATGTCGCTTGGTTTACCACGCACAAAAACTCTGAAGCTGGTCGTGATCCCTCAGGCATTACGTATCATCATCCCTCCCCTTACTAGCCAATACCTGAACCTAACCAAGAACTCTTCCCTGGCAATGGCGATTGGTTACCCAGATTTGGTTTCTGTGTTCGCAGGAACTACGCTGAACCAAACTGGACAAGCGATCGAAATTATCGCGATGACCATGGGCGTTTACTTGACGTTGAGTTTAATCACTTCTGCGTTAATGAACTTGTATAACCGTAAAGTTGCGCTGGTGGAGAGATAATATGAGTACACATCAATTTCAGCCTGATCTCCCGCCGCCAGCAAACACTGTTGGTGTCGTAGGTTGGCTACGCAAAAATCTATTCAATGGACCAATCAACTCCATCGTGACGTTGATTCTGGCTTATATCGTATTTTCTGCTCTTTGGAACATTGTTGATTGGGCGTTTATCAATGCAGACTGGGTTGGCACAACGAGAGACGACTGTACACGTGAAGGCGCATGTTGGGTCTTTATTAGCGTCCGTTGGGAACAGTTCATGTATGGCTTCTATCCGGAAGCGGAACTCTGGCGCCCTCGCCTGTTCTACATCACATTGGCGATCTTTACTGTGCTACTTGCTTATGAGAAAACGCCAAAACGCATTTGGATTTGGTTGTTCTTCGTAAACATTTACCCATTCATTATCGCAGCCTTGCTTTATGGCGGAGTATTCGGTCTTGAAGTGGTTGAAACGCACAAATGGGGTGGTCTACTAGTAACCTTGATCATTGCACTCGTTGGTATCGTCGTCTCCCTTCCAATCGGTGTTGCGCTTGCCCTGGGTCGACGTTCAGATATGCCAATCATCCGCAGTATCTGTACTGTATACATCGAAGTGTGGCGTGGTGTCCCACTCATTACTGTACTGTTCATGGCATCAGTGATGTTACCTCTGTTCTTGGCTCAAGGCTCAGAAACTGACAAGCTAATCCGTGCACTTATCGGGGTGGTTATGTTCAGTGCGGCTTACATGGCAGAGGTGGTACGTGGCGGCTTGCAAGCGATCCCGAAAGGACAATATGAAGCGGCAGACGCCCTCGGTCTTACCTATTGGAAGAAGATGGGACTAATCATTTTGCCACAGGCGCTTAAGATCACTATCCCTTCTATTGTGAACACTTTTATCGGTCTCTTTAAAGACACCAGCCTTGTGCTTATTATTGGTATGTTTGACGTACTGGGCATTGGACAAGCTGCGAATACCGACCCTGAATGGCTAGGCTTCGCAACAGAAAGTTATGTATTTGTCGCGTTAGTGTTTTGGGTATTTTGTTTTGGCATGTCACGTTACTCGATATGGCTTGAAAACAAATTGCATACCGGTCACAAACGATAACTCATCAAGATCAAGGACGTATTATGACGCAACAACAAGATTATATGATCCAGTTGAAGGACATGAATAAGTGGTATGGTGAGTTTCACGTACTAAAGAACATCAATCTAGACGTTAAGAAAGGCGAAAAAATCGTTATCTGTGGACCATCCGGATCTGGTAAATCGACCATGATTCGCTGTATCAACCGTCTGGAAGAGCATCAAGCTGGCAGCATCTATGTGTCGGGTACTGAACTTACAGAAGACCTGAAAAACATTGAGGCAGTTCGTCGTGAAGTGGGCATGTGCTTCCAGCACTTTAACCTTTTCCCTCATCTAACGGTTTTGGAGAATTGTACGCTTGCCCCTATCTGGGTGAAGAAAATGCCAAAAGAAGAAGCCGAAGCCATCGCAATGCAGTACTTAGAGCGCGTTAAGATCCCCGATCAAGCGGACAAGTATCCGGGGCAGCTCTCCGGTGGTCAGCAGCAACGTGTAGCCATTGCTCGCTCTTTGTGTATGAGCCCTAAAGTGATGCTGTTTGATGAACCAACTTCTGCACTGGACCCAGAAATGGTGCGTGAAGTACTGGATGTAATGGTAGAACTGGCGGAAGAAGGCATGACCATGCTATGTGTAACGCACGAGATGGGCTTTGCAAAAGAAGTCGCCGACCGAGTCATCTTTATGGACGCGGGGGAAATCATCGAAGAAAACAATCCTGTCGATTTCTTTGAGAACCCGCAATCGGATCGTACACAGAACTTCTTGGCTCAGATCCTTCACCATTAAACGCATTCTGAACACCGAGATAACCGACAAAGCGCTGAACTCAATATCAGCGCTTTTTCTTTACTCTCATACTGGCAAACAGACCATGTTACGAAAGTCCAGTTGATTCAACGCGTTGTAAATTTGCGCAACGTTACAACATTCTGCGTGAACTGGTCTTCAGAGCTTTGAATAATAAGCCTTTCTCCGCTAGGCAAGGCGGTAATATTGTGTTACAAGTTGCCACATACATAACACATTATTTCTATTATTATTTTGTTCTAGATGTACATGTGGCGGGCTTGATTTTTTGAACTATCGGGCCCATATATGTCTATATATTAAAGATAAGACAGTCCCTTATAGAGGAAGATTATGAACAGTCCTATGTTTTCTCGCACTACTACTCAAGAGAGTGCTCTACAAACCAACAAAGTATTGCGTAATACATATGCACTACTTTCTATGACTCTACTATGGTCAGCACTGGTTGCTGGCGTATCGATGGCGTTTAACCTACCACGTCCAGGTATCATCCTAATGTTGGTCGGTTTCTACGGTCTACTATTCCTGACTGAAAAGAACCGTAACAACAGCATGGGTCTTGTATTTACATTCCTATTTACGGGTTTCTTAGGTTACACCATCGGTCCAATTCTAAACATGTACATCGGTGCTGGCATGGGCGACGTTGTGCTAACAGCACTTGGCGGTACTGCTCTGTCATTCATGGCAGCTTCTGCTTACGCACTGACAACTAAGCGTGACCTATCTATGATGGGTGGTCTAATGCTGTCACTGTTCGTTGTTCTAGTTGTGGGTATGATTGCGAGTATCTTCATCCAATCTACTATCCTGCACCTAGCAATGAGCAGCTTGTTTATTGTTTTCTCTACCATGGCAATCCTGATGACTACTCAAGGCATCATCCGTGGCGGCGAAACAAACTACATCTCTGCGACAATTACGCTGTATGTTTCAATCTACAACATCTTCATCAGCCTACTAAGCATTCTAGGTATCATGAACGACGACTAAACCGTCAGATTGAATTGAAGCTCCAAAAAGCCCGAAGTTGTACTTCGGGCTTTTTCTTTGCATCTTACCTTGTGGATGTTACCTTCCTTTTTACACCGCCCCTCAAACAACAAATTGAATACTCATGCAAAAATAGAAATACTCACCCCGAGAATTTTCTAACAACCTGCATAGGTTTACATTTTCTTGCATAATTCGAAAGGTGTAAGCTTAACGATTGTCTCCCACAGTTTAATATTTTGAATCGTATGAATTTAATTCGCTCAGTCGACTCAACAGATTCTTTTGTTGAGCACAAGCCAGCCTCTACGCTACCCTATACTTATCAATGGTTACTTAGCGGAAATAGAGCTATGTTCGTTTATAACGGCAAAGAAATTGAAACTGATGCTCAAGGCTACCTACTTGACCACACACAGTGGGAAGAAGGCATGATTGAGCTTCTAGCAAAAGAAGAAGAAATTGAACTGACAGAGGCGCATTTGGAAGTGGTTCACTTCGTGCGTGATTTCTATGAAGAGTTCAACACATCACCAGCTGTAAGAATGCTGGTTAAAGCGATGGAAAAAGCGCATGGTCCAGAGAAAGGAAACAGCAAGTATCTGTTCAAACTTTTCAAGAAAGGTCCCGCAAAGCAAGCGACTAAGCTAGCTGGTTTGCCAAAACCTGCTAAATGCTTATAAACCGCCCGCCTCAACGCCACGTCGACAAGCCCAGCGTGTGAAGCAGTTGCTTATCGAGTTATTGCGCTTGGAGCTATAAGATCTTAAATCCGCGGAAAGGCTTATAAGACACACTCTCTTGAGTGACACTGTCAACCGTTGCCGTCCGCGGACCATCTTCCAACCACTTAGAAAACGCCGCGATTTGTTCATCGGTGCCGCAAGCAATCACCTCAACATCCCCATTATTTAAGTTCTTCGCGTACCCGGTTAAACCCAGTTTCAAGCCTTGATGTGATGTGTGGTATCGAAATCCTACACCTTGTACGTGACCTACTATCAGAAACTTCTCACACTTTAGTACCATCCGTATACCGCTCCCTAAATTTGAGTGATATATTATTTCCGTCTATTTACCCCACTAAGGATAGTGGGTTTTTATATGGTTATAATAATTATGAAAGAAATTCCTTTCCGTTGGATTGACAAATATCTCATCCATTTAAAGATTCAAGAAAAGTTCTACCTACTCTTCTTGCTCCCTCTCATCGCATTAGTCATCCTAACTCTCGTTTTGAACAGTGCCGCAGACTCACTCATTACTGACTTATATCAGGAAGAGTTGATGTTAATGAAAGGTCTTATCGAGGCAGGCAATCTCTCGCAATCTCAAGTTGCTAGCCTGATCTCAAGTTCAGATACGATTGCTTTCGGTACAGGTCCAGAAGCTGTTTCTGTTATGAATGGGGCTTTTAGTCTCGTTGCTAACCACGAACAGTCGCTATGGACAGCACTATCTACAACGCAAGTAAGCATTATTCTTATCACTTTGTTTATCATTGCAATGGGCGTTTACTACATCATGACGTTCATCGGTGGTGCGATGTTCACAATGAACAAAGCACTAAACACATTGGCAAACGGTGATTTAACTGCTCGTATGAACTTTTTCCCTGTTCGTGACGAGTTTAGTGAGATTGCTATTACGATCGATAAAGTTGCCGATCGTGAACAAAAGATGGTTCAGTCGATTCAGGAGTCTGTGGCGCTTATGCAGCAAATCAGCTCAGATCTAAACCTATCTATTCAAAACAGTTCTGAAATCTCTAACACGCAACAAGAGCACTTGAATTCGCTGGCAAGCGCAACAGAGGAAATGGCATCAACCATTCGCGAAGTAGCAACACTGGCTCATGACTCAAGCACTCAAACTGATGATGCTCGCAGCGTCGCTCAATCAGGTCAGGTGAAAGTGGAAAACACGCTTCACTCTATCTCTAACCTTTCCACCGAGATCCAATCAGCATCTCAAGCGGTAGAAGAGTTAGATGCAAACGCAGCGCAGATTGATGAAGTGGTAACAACCATCAACGGTATCTCTGAACAAACGAACCTTCTTGCGCTTAACGCAGCCATTGAAGCGGCGCGTGCTGGTGAACAAGGCCGTGGTTTCGCAGTCGTAGCCGACGAAGTTCGTGCTCTTGCTGGCAGGACTCAACAAGCAACCGTCGAAATTCAAGCAATGATTGAAGCGCTACAACGTAACAGTCAATCATTAACTAAGTTGATGGAAGTAACAGTTCACAATGCGAATGAAGGTCAAACTCTAATGGCCGAAGTGAATCAAGAGATTGGCTCACTTGCAGACAAGAACCAAACTATTTCTGACAGCAGTGTTCAAATCGCTACGGCAGCTGAAGAACAAGGCGTAGTGGCTGACAACATTGCATCGAGTGTTGAAGAGATCCGCATTCAAGCTAACAATGTATGTACGATGATCAGCACCACATCTCAGAATGTCGAGCAGCTTCGTGCCCAAAGTGACACTATGGAATCACTGCTGACTGGCTTGAAAGCTTAATCACATACACTAATAGCTAGGGTCACTTCGGTGGCCCTTTTTTGCGCCTGGAAAACCCGTCCGTTATTCCACTCACAAGTTTATAATTAAAGCCTCTACAAATGATTGGATTGTCGATGGATATTGCTTTTGCGGGCAACATCCCGGACAATACGCCCCTTTCAAAATTCAACAAGAGCTAAAGAAATGACAGCTGCTATCTATTTGGTTAAAGGTCGTGAGAAATCGGTTAAGCGTAAGCACCCATGGATCTTCTCTCGAGGCATCAGTAAAGTTGAGGGCGAACCTGCTCTTGGCGAAACCGTTGATGTATTTACTCACGACGGGAAATGGCTAGCTAAAGCGGCATATTCTCCAGCTTCTCAAATTCGTGCTCGTATTTGGAGCTTTGAAAAAGAAGAGATCAACAAAGCATTCTTCGTTAAGCGCTTCAACAACGCTCAGCTTCTTCGTGAAGACGTTATCGACCGCGACGGTCTTACTGGCTACCGCCTTATCGCAGCAGAGTCTGATGGTATGCCAGGTGTTACGATCGACCGTTACCAAAACTTCTTTGTGTGTCAACTTCTAAGTGCAGGTGCAGAATACAACAAACAAGCTATTGTTGACGCGTTAGTTGAGTGTTTCCCTGGTTGTAACGTTTACGAGCGTTCTGACGTCGCGGTACGTAAGAAAGAAGGTCTTAAAGAAACAACCGGCGTATTGCACGGTGAAGAGCCACCAAAATCAGTGGTAATTGAAGAAAACGGCGTGAAGATCAGCGTAGATATCGTTGGTGGTCATAAAACTGGTTTCTACTTAGATCAACGTGATAGCCGTCAACAAGCGATGAAGTACGTGAAAGATAAAGAAGTTCTCAACTGTTTCTCGTACACAGGTGGTTTTGGTCTGTACGCGCTAAAAGGTGGCGCAAAACGTGTTATTAACGCCGATGTATCACAACCTGCTCTCGACACAGCAAAATTCAATGCAGAGCTGAATGAGTTTGATATCTCTAAGAAACGTGCTGTATTCCTAAACGCCGATGTGTTCAAACTGCTACGTGAATACCGTGACCAAGGTACGAAGTTCGACGTTGTTATCATGGATCCACCGAAATTTGCTGAAAGCAAAGCACAACTAAATGGCGCGTGTCGTGGCTACAAGGACATCAACATGTTGGCCATGCAAATTCTAAACCCTGGTGGCACGCTACTTACCTATTCTTGCTCTGGTCTGATGGACCAAGTTCTGTTCCAAAAAATTATTGCCGATGCCGCAGTAGATGCAAATCGCCAAGTAAAATTTGTGGAACGTTTCGAACAAGCAGCGGATCACCCTACTGATACCGCTTACCCAGAAGGTTTCTACCTAAAAGGCTTTGCGTGTAAGGTCCTTTAATCGCTGGCTATTTTAGATTCAAAAGAAAACGGAGCTTTCGCTCCGTTTTTTTATTCTCTCAATTGCTCAAGATTAGTAATGATACTGTTGGCAATATCTGCAGCCGATGCGCCATCGAAGTTGATATCTAACTGCTGCCCCCCTTTATTAATGGTTAGGGTCGAGTCTCCAGAATCTTCCGTTACAGACAAGGTAATACCATTCACTTGTCCAGAGAAGTCACCAGACTCAAAATCATCAAGCAGCGTCGACATATCGGTACCAGAAACATCATCGAACAAATCTCTAAGTTCGAGTTTGTCGCCTTCCGACGCATCAAAGTCTGTGACTGAATCCACTGCATTATCCATTTGAGTCCAAACAAACACATCACCATCAGCACCACCGGTCAGGATATCATCGTCTAGACCTCCTATGATGATATCTTCCCCCGCATTGCCCGAGATAGTATCTTCTCCTTCCTCTCCAAGTAAGATATCGGCACTAGCTGTACCAACAAGAGTATCATCACTATTACCACCCACTCCTGAAGGCGCGCCTACACTTGAAGTAACAGACACCGTAAGTGCCCCTATATCAAAATCACCGTTTGATGACTCAGTTCGATAAGAAATTCTTGCACTATCTCCATCATCCAAACTATTTGAAGGGATAAATACCAACTGATTATCTACAACGAGTACTTGACCTTTACTTGGATCAACAACTGCGTCAGCCAACGTTAGTGTAGCCGCATTGTCGCTGTTGGTATCGTTTGAAAGTACATCAACCACAATTGGCGTCCCTTCAGGTGTTGATGCTGTGTCATCTACAGCTTCAACAGAGTTTGGCTCCAAATCAAATGAAACGGTTTCTGCTGTAGTATCACCATCGCCGTCAGTCAGTACGTAATCAAAGTCAAACTGAGTAGCAACCGCAATCGATGAAGCAAAGAAGGTGTATTCACCCGTGTTTAAATCAATAACTACAGAGTTTTGACTGTCCACTACAATCGTCACGGTATCTTCAACTGCATCGACAATGGTTGTCGCTCCAGTGTTGTTAGCGTCATCATCCACCGTAATAGTCGTACCATCAAACGTCACCGTAATACCCGTTGCGCCACCATAGTTAAATGACGATACATAGCCGCCATCAGCACCAAAGAACGACGCACTTCCCCCCATAACAGTCGAACCTAAAGCACCAGTTATTGGCGTTACGATCGATTGGATGAGTATCGCTGGAAGGCTATTAATATCCGGAACGATAATTGGGTCGATTTGTTTATCTATTGGATTATTAGCGTCATAAGCAACAGGCTCTAAGAACTGAGTTGCAGCTCCGGTACCAATACCGTAAGCGAGCGCTGTTACGTTATATTGCTCTAGCTGCGCTTCCCAATCCGACTGTTCTGTTGCATCAATCTGATTCCCGGTAGAGCTAGGATTACCATCCGATAGGAAGTAGCTAAGGTTGTTTGCATCCGCAAGTAGCTCAGGATTACCCCAAACATCATCTTCGGCAGCAAGTGCAACGGCATCGTCGTAATCCGTACCGCCACCTGCAGTTAAGCTATTAATCAGTGCGATAGCTTGATCAACATCCATCCAAATTGTTGTTAAATCATTAGGTAAGCTGTTATCTGATGATTCAACACCATCTTCGCCAAGTACATTTGCATTACTACTGAAGGTTGTGATTTGAACTTTAGTATCTCCAAGTAATTGGTATTCTAATAACAAGGCTATCGATGCGCTTTTCAGTACATCAAGACGCGAAGTTACAACATTTGAACTTGAACCAGTAACTGAATCCCACCCCATCGATCCTGATACATCCAGGATCAACTGAACGTTGGAACCTGTTGTTTGCATCGCATTAACGTCTTCAACAACCGTTTCAGCAAATGGAGAGTCATCTTCAATGGCGACCGTAGCAGTTGCAGAGCTAGTAATACCAAGTGCGTTTGACGCAATCACTGGAACTTCTAAATCAATTACGTCTTCGCCACCACTATCCGGATGATCGACTTTTCCTAGTAGCTCTGTCGATAAATTACCAAGATCGTCAACCGACACCTCAATAATTGGCTGACCGCTTGCAGAACCCGTAAGTGTCTTATCGCTGTTTGAGAGCGTCCAAACTAATGCATCTCCATCGCTTGAAATTAGCGTCGTTGGTAAGCCCAATGTGACGGATTCCACAGTTGCTCCCAATGTAAGTGAGCCAGTATCATTCGTGGAATCTGTTGTATCAATAAAACCAGCTAATGCTCCATTGTCGGCATTCGCATCAGGTAAACCTTCTTCAGACACATTAAGTGCTACTGCACCAGAAATGGTTGGTGGGATAGCAGGGTTAACTGCAAATGATCCCGTAACACTGTCTCCATCGGCATCCGTTACTGTGTACTCGAAGTCAATATCACCATCACCAATAGGTTCGCTGAGTGGCTCATATTGGATGAACTCCCACTTGCCTGTGCTCGGTGTAAACTGCACTTCGAACGCAACACCATTATCTGTTGAACCAACTAAACGATTAGGGTTTTGCGCGTCGACGCTGACTGTAATATCGTCTCCACCTGCCGTCTGTAAACCTGATTCCGCACCCGTTAAAGCTGTTACGCCCGGACCATCTGCACCGTATGTAGAACTAATTGTTCCCTCTGCGGATGCGATTGGAATACCACCATCAGAACCGATAAAGGTAATGGATTTAACAGTAAAATCACTATTATCTTCAATATTCGGTCCATTACCGTTATCCGTTGCTTCTAGAATGATCTGATCAAAGCCACCTTGCTGAACACTAAAGTTTGCTGCGAAATCACCACTTTGAGCATCAGAAGTAAAGGTTTGTTGAGCAATTAGCACGCCATCTCGATAGAATGATGCGACCCCTTCTTCTAATTCACCTCCAAACATTTTGGCAAACTCAATTTCCGCACCAAATGCAACTTTATCACCCAAGTCTATGATGAGTTTTTCAGATACACCTTGATTGTTAGCAAAACGGTAATCGACCTCATTATCTAACGGGAAGCCGTTGTCACCTGAGCTTTTAACCCCAATACCATCCGAAGACTGATTGACTTGTGCTGCGCCAAGCGTCACCGATTCATCCGAAATAAAACCTTCGGCCGTTACAACAACGTCACCAAACGTTCTACTGAAAGAATCTGCACCATTACCTGTAAAGCTCACTTGTCCAGTTATAACATCGGGGATATCCAAGTTTGTAACGTCTACTACTGGCACGTTACTTGGTACTGATGGACGGTCATCTTCAACAATAACATTGAGGCTTTCAGACGTTGTGGTTTGACCATCACTGACCGAGATCTGCAAATCAAAGTCAATGATATCCTCAACATCATTCACCGGATGATCGAGTGGTTCAAACAGTGTGATGTTGTAATCCCAAGAACCTTGTCCTGAGACAGCGGGCTCCGTGAGAACAACAGTTGCAACAACAGCTAAACTCGCAGTAGAAGCCGTCAATGTTTGAGTATTGCTGTTCCATGCCCAAGACACAGGCTCTCCACCTGATGTGAGTGTATTTGGACCAGAAAGAACGACTGAAACATTCGCTGTATCCGGGTCTCCAACTGTAAATGACCCTGAGAAGCTGGCTGCATTTGTAGTATCGGTAGGAGAACCCGTGGAATCAGGTATACCATCGGTTAACCCTTCTTCTGAAACAACCGCATCGATAACGTCGGAAATAGCTGGAGGTGCATCATTATCGATAATTGTTGCATTACCGACATCAGAGCCCAATACAGGACCAACGCCTACAACAGAAACACTGAAGTCCTCATCCTGCTCAAACACTGCGTCGTTCAGGGTATCAATTCGAACATCAAATTGAGTCGAGCCTGCTGGTACCGTGACTAAACCATCATTCGGAACTGCAACCCAGCCGGAACCAGTATTATATTCAAGCGTGCCTAGATCACCCACTCCGGTGTCACCAGTGTTAAGAGTAAGCTGAACCTGAACCGCAGCTTCAGACTCGTTAGTGAGCGAGACAACGAAGTTGGCAGTGTCACCTTCGTTAATCGTGCCAGCATCGCTAATAGAAACCGTTGGGCGGTCGTCGTCCGGATCTGGGTCTGGCCCTGTACCGTCATCGACGATGGTTGCGGTACCCGTGTCAGTGCCTTGAACAGGGCCGAGACCGGTCACATCTACCGTGAAGTTCTCTGGACCTTCGTAGACTTCGTCGTCAATCGAAGCGATTCGAACATCGAACTGAGTCATACCAGCAGGAACACTCACCACACCATTAACAGGAACGACTACCCAACCTGAGCCAGTGTTGTATTCGAGAGTGCCGAGGTCACCGGCTTCGGTATCACCAAGGTTAAGGTCGAGCTGAACCTCCACTGGAGCTT
>NZ_CAWMYL010000111.1:0-600 GCF_963871815.1 Vibrio sp. L85 | reverse complement strand
CCTGTCATTCATGACCTTCAATGCCTGTTGTCTGACTACTGAGAAGGGTTGATTATCATCAATGTTCTCATCCACAAACAGATGCAGTAACTCTGCCGCTTTCGTGACATTGTCCGCGGCTGACTGCCAGGACAGGAACACTGCTTGTTGTGCAAAGGTGTTGGCAGCTTCTTGTTGCTTGCAGATATGGTAAATGAACCCATCAGTTAACCGTTCCAGTGCCAGTTGTATCCGCTCTGTCAGGTGACATAGCAACCATAGATGCTGCTGTGCGCGTTTGAATCGTTTGAGTTTACTACCGTAATAGTTGATGAGCTCACCGAAGTGTTGTCGATTTTTAAGAGACAGATTAAGCCCATCGATAACGCCATTGATTTGCGTGCGCCATGGCGCTAACTGATGATAAAGGGCAAGCTCTTTTTTAAGTTCAGGTACGGTCAGACTTTTTGCACCGCCTCTGAGCTGGTTCAGGCTTAGTCCGTCATCAATGGCTGTTATGCTGTCCAGAAAGACGTGAAGTTCAGGACTGGTGAGTTGATTAAGTTGGTGCGCCAGGTCTTTTCTGACCTGCTGCATCGCTCTGCTTATCAGTCTCTGGAG
>NZ_CAWMYL010000110.1:0-248 GCF_963871815.1 Vibrio sp. L85 | reverse complement strand
TCAACTCGAAACTCCTTCGGGTTGTATGGTTAAGTGACTAAGCGTACACGGTGGATGCCTTGGCAGTCAGAGGCGATGAAGGACGTATTAACTTGCGATAAGCCCAGATTAGGTAGTAAAAACCATTTGAGTCTGGGATTTCCGAATGGGGAAACCCACTAGCATAAGCTAGTATCGCTGCGTGAATACATAGCGCAGCGAGGCGAACCGGGGGAACTGAAACATCTAAGTACCTCGAGGAAAAGAAA
>NZ_CAWMYL010000109.1:0-307 GCF_963871815.1 Vibrio sp. L85 | reverse complement strand
TCACCAAACGGTAACTCGCCCTGTCGTGTCGAGCAGTGAAATTCAAGCTATGGACGATTTACAATGCTACCTTCGCGTCCCAGGAAGTAGCTTTATCACTCAACTGGATTTGCACTTCGATAAGATGCTAGATGTCAGTAATGCCTTTATCAAGCGCGATTACATCCCATCGCCAGCCATGACCAAAGCATACCAAGAAGCGATTTACTGTGAGTGTGTCGCACCTGGTATCTTCCTCAGCGAAGAAGACCGTAATGCTCTGACCGAACTGCAAGCCAAGCAGTTTGAGACGCCAGAAGAGATGAAG